>JBMOIK010000248.1:0-6350 GCA_049317365.1 Rectinemataceae bacterium
AAGGCGTCTTGTCGATATACACGTAGCCTTCCGTGCGGATGGTCACAAAGCTCTGGATGCCGATGGGTAATTTAAGCGGGCTCACCTGCGCATTTTAGGTTTCTTGGTCTGGGGCGTCAACGCGGCGGTGGCCTGCGGTGGCCTGCCCTTCTTCGCCGCCTTTTCCTTTGGCGGCAGGGATTGGGATAGTACCCAGCACTGTGCAAGAAAATCAGCGAGGGCAGTCCTGACTTCGGGGACAGCCTCGAGATCGAGGTAATCACGCATGGGGCGGCCCGCCATGGGTTCGAACTGGCGGAGTTCAGGATGTGCCGCAAGCATGGCAGCCTGTCCTTCGCGCGGGACCCGGAAAAAGATGCGATCGGCGCAGGTGCCCATGACCATATTGCCGTGAAGGAAGAGGCAGGGACAGCCGAACATCGGCCTCCGTTCGCCTTCCATGCCCTCAGTGAGCTCAGAAAAGAAGGCCTTTACCTCGTCAGTTGTCTTTCTGAAGCCTGCCATGTTGCCTCCCTGCCGCAGATTCGCTGCGAAGTCCCCTGATCCTATGCTGAGCCGTCCTTGCCCCCGCCCTTCCCGCTTGAAAGCAATCCCTCGAGCCCCGCGACGATCTTGTCCCGTTTGAGCACGCCGACGATGAACAGGAGCGATGCGAAGGCCAGTACGATGACTGCAACTTTGTAGTCACCGGCCCCTGCCGCGGCGCCCATCAGGGAGCTCCCCAGGATGCCCGGAAGGCGTCCGACAAGGGAGATGACCAGGAAGACCCAGAAGCGCATGGGCGTGATGCCCGCAACGTAGCATAGGACATCCTTGGGAATGCCGGGGATCACGAAGAGGAGGAAAAAACCTGCGGCAGCCTTGCCCGTGGAGGCGATGCCCTCCATCTTCGCAACCTGGGCTTCTCCAAAAAGCGAAACCACAAAGGGCTTTCCGAGGAGCCTGCCGGCGCTGAAGTTGACAAGGGAGCCGAGGCAGATCCCGATGACCGACAGGAGGGTTCCAGCCCAGAATCCGTAGATCCAGCCGCCCGCCACCTGGACAACCTCGCCGGGAACCATGAAGACGACAACCTGGAAGGCTTGCACGAGGATGAAGACCAGGTAGCCCCAGGTGCCGAAGGACTGGAGCCAGGCGCGCAGCGAATCCCGGCTGGCGAGTACCCCCAGGATCTGAGTTCTGAAAACCCAGAAAAGGGCGACGATCGCGAGGATGAAGAGGGGGAAGGCAATGATGGCGAGGAGCTTCCTCTGGCGCGGTGGCATCCCCCACCCTAGCCCGAAGTGCGTCGACCCAACAAGCTTCGAGGAAAAGCCAGGTGACTCCTTGTCAAAGAACGAGAATCGCGCTATTAATAAATGAACGTTCAGTTATTCTTCTGGAGCCAAGATGTCACGACCACGAGACGAAGGCCTGATGGACAGGATACTCGAATCCGCCTTCACCACCTTCGGTGAGCAGGGCTTCCAGGCGACAACGCTCAAGCAGATCGCCACCGGGGCAGGCATCTCTGCCGGTTCTGTCTATAACTACTTTCCAGACAAGGAATCCCTCTTCAAGGCGACCGTCGAGCATGGCTGGGATGGCTTCATGGTGGACCTCGAATCCATGACCGGGGCCCTGCCCAGGCGCGAGGACCGCATCAAGGTCCTCATGGACCGGGGCTTTGACATGCTCAAGCCGGCCCTCCCCCTCATCAGGGGCATGCTCTTCGAGGCCAGCCGCCTCAAGCTCCTCCAGCCGCAGCTGGAGCGACTCTCAGGAATCATCTCTTCCATCTTCAACCCCGATCCCGGGGATCCAGGGGAACTTGCCTGGAAGGACTCCGAAGCCCAGCGCCGTGTGATGATCCGTGTCATCGTCCTTGGTGTCATGGCCAACGTGGCCCTCCTCGATGGCGAGGTCGAAGAAGCTTCGATCATGGCTATCAAGAGCGCGCTGGACGACTTCATTGCTGCGATCGGCATGACGGCTGTGCTCCGACCGGGGGGCTCCACATGAGCCTTACCGAACTTGCGGTCAAGCGGCCGACAGCCCTCTTCGCCATCTTTGCCCTCTGCATAGGCCTGGGCGTCATGGGCTACATGAACCTTGGGGCGGACCTCTTCCCGACAGTCAACACGCCCTTTGTCGTCGTCAGCTCGATCTACGGGGGAGCGGGTTCCAAGGAAATAGAGAACGACCTCATGAAGCCCCTCGAGGACTCCGTCTCGAGCCTGGCGGGCATACGCAAGATCAGGACGACCTCGGCCGAGGGTTTCGGCTACATCCTCCTTGAGTTCTCCATGTCCACAAACCCGGACACCGCCGTCATGGATGTGCAGAAAGCGGTGGACGGGGCAGTCTCCACGCTCCCTGGCGATGCGACCAAGCCGGTGGTCTACAAGTACAACCTCAACGCCCGCCCCATACTCATCCTTTCCCTGACCGGTTCAGTCCCCTATGAGGACCTCTACGCCACGGCAGAAAACTTGAAGCGCCAGATCGAGAACGTGGGCGGGGTCGGCCAGGTCAAGCTCGAAGGCGCTCCCAAGAAGCGGCTCGAGATCGTCCTCGACCGCATGGCGGTCGAGAACTGGGGCCTCTCCCTCCAGACAGTCATCGGTATCCTCAAGGCGAACAACATGAACGCCCCCGCAGGCGTCATCAAGCAGGATGGAGTGGACCGCACGGTCCGCATCGAGGGCCAGCTTGGATCCATCGAGGAGATCAGGGGACTCCTCATCCCCCTTCCACGGGGAGGAGCCGTCCCCCTCGGAGAACTCGCCCTGGTGAGGTTCACCTTCCCCGACGACGAGGGCAGGATACGGATGAACGGCAAGTCAGCGATCGGTCTCACCGTCATCAAGTCGAGTGACTCCAATGTCGTGGCGACCACGAAGCGGATCAAGAAGGCCATTGCCGTCACCGCTGCCACATTGCCGGAGAGCATCGAGTTCAAGATCGCCTCCGACCAGACCGTCTTCATCAACTCCTCCCTCGAGGAAACGATGCGGGACCTCTTCCTCGGCATCCTGTCCACCGCCATCGTCCTCTTCCTCTTCCTCCGGGAATGGAGGAATTCGCTCATCGTACTGGTGGCCATCCCGACCTCCCTGATCTCGACCTTCTTCATGATGTATATGCTGGGCTTTACGATGAACATCGTCTCGACGATGGCCCTGGCCCTCTGCATAGGCATCCTCGTGGACGACTCCATCGTGGTCCTGGAGAACATCCACCGGCACCAGGCCATGGGGAAGGATCCCGTCAAGGCAGCCATCGACGGCAGGCGCGAGATCGGGATGGCTGCAATTGCGATTACCCTGAGCGACGTCGTGGTCTTCGCCCCGGTGGCCTTCCTCTCCGACCTGGTCGGCCAGTTCCTCCGGCAGTTCGGCTTCACGATCGTCTTCGCGGCCCTCTTCTCGCTCTTTGTCTCCTTCACCCTGACCCCGGCCCTCGCTTCGCGCCTTTCGGGCACAAAGCGGCATCCGGTGGCTGGCGAGGCCGAGGGCAAGGTGCGCAAGGTCACCTTCTTCGACCGGCGCATCAAGACAGGCTACCGGAGCCTTCTCCTTGCCGCCCTCCGCCATCGCCTTCTTGTCCTCGGGGGCATCAGCTTCATGTTCGTCGCATCGGTCTCGCTCATACCACTGGGCATCATTTCGACCGAGTTCCTCCCGAGCTTCGACCAGGGCAAGCTTGCGGTCAGGCTCACCCTCGATTCGGGCTCTGACATCCAGCGCACCGACGCCATGGTGAAGGTCGTCGAGGAGCATCTTTTGTCCCTCCCCGAGACCCAGGACGTGTTCTCCGGCATCGGGGTCGGGGACGTCTCCAACATCGCCGACATCAGCGTCACACTGAAGGAGAAGGGCGAGCGGAAAAAGCGGCAATCGGTGGTCGCGAAAGAACTCAGGGACTGGGGCCAGAATCTTCCCGGCGTCGTCTTCTCGGTCACCGAGCCCTCTATCGTCGAGCAGACCTCTACCGACGGTTCGAAGCCCCTGATCATCAACGTCGCGGGTCCTGACCGGGCGGTGGTCTCGGACCTGTCCTCGCGCATCGAGCGCATCGTGCGTGAAACCCAGGGAACAGTCGATGTCGAGAACTCGATGCGCTCGAGACAGACAGAACTGACCTTCCGAATCGATCGGGTCGCCCTCAGCCAGTACGGCCTCACCGTCGGCGATGCCGCCATGACCCTCCGCACCGCCTTGGCCGGTACCGAGGTCGGCGTCTTCCGCCGCTCGGGCGAGGAGTACGACATGCTCCTCCGCTTTTCCCCCGATCAGACGCGGACCCTCGCAGACCTCTCGGCCATCCAGATAGCCAGCCCCTATGGGAGCCTCGTGACGATGGGGCAGATCGCCGAAATCGGACGCGGAGCGGCCTCAAACACCCTCAACCGGCTCAACCGCTCGAACGTCGCCACCATCCAGGCCAACCTCGAAGGAAGGGCCCTCGGCGCGATCACTGCCGACATCCAGAAGAAGGTCGCCGAGGAGCCCCTGCCCAACGGCTACAGGATCGACCTCCAGGGCGATTCCTCGATGATGAACGACTCCTTCGGTTCCCTGGCCTGGGCCCTGGCAGCCTCCGTCCTCCTCCTCTACCTTGTGCTCCTGGTGCTCTACGAGTCCTACCTGACGCCCCTCATCAGGATGCTCTCCCTCCCGGCCGGCATCATCGGCGGCCTTGCGGCCCTCGCACTCACAGGAAAGGCCATCAACCTCATGGTCTTCATTGGAATCATCATGCTCGACGGGCTTGCCTCGAAAAACGGCACGCTTCTCATCGACTACGCCAACACCCTCGTAAAGCGCGGCATGAACCTCAGGGAAGCCCTCCTTGAGTCGGGCATGACGCGATTACGACCAATCATGATGACTTCGATGACCATGGTGGTCGGCATGCTGCCGCTGGCCATCTCCTCCGGCTCGAGTTCCGAGATCAAGTCGAGCATGGCGATACTGCTGATTGGTGGCATCATCGCCTCGACCATCCTCTCACCCATCCTCATACCGGTCGTCTATACCCTGATCGACGACGCCAGAAGCTCGGTCCGCAGGCGGAAACCCAGGCACGCTGTCATCACTGCCAAGGGCATCGAGGTCGGGCTCGCTGCCGATGCGGCCATGGGCGAGCCCGGCGTCGAAGTGCGCGGGGAACCCGAACCCAGAAATGTGGAGCACCAGGCATGAATGTGAACAATGGATTCCCCGCGCGCATGCAGGGTACCGGGCCACGAAGCGCTGGCGCCGCCACCTTCCTCACGAGGGCGACGGTCTTTGCAGCCCTCCTCGCGGCCAGCCTGGCCCTCATGATTTCCTGCGCGAAGCCCAAGGAAGCCGTGGTCCGGCCTCCCCGTGCCGTCCAGGCCGAGACCGCCACGCGGAAGCCCTTCTTCCTCGAGGCCGAGTATGCCGCACGCATCCTGCCTGCGAGCCAGGTCAACGTGACACCCAAGGTCGGCGGGAGGGTTGCCAAGGTCTTTGTACGGGTGGGCGACTACGTAGAAAAAAACCAGAAGCTCTTCACCATCGAGCCCGGCGACTTCGAGGCCCAGTTCCGGCAGGCCAAGGCCGCCCTCCTCTCCGCGCGCGCCAACCTCTCACGGAACGAGGGTTCGGGACAGGAATCACAGATGCTCCAGGCCCAGTCCTCCTACGACCAGGCCCTCATCCAGCGCGACGAGATCCAGAAAGCCTGGGACAAGACCAGGCGGCTCTATGACGGCGGGGTCGTCCCGAAGCAGCAATTTGACGATGTTGACGCCAGGCTCAGGGGAGCCAATCTCCAGCTCGAGGCAGCCAAAAAGGCGCTTGCGCTGGTGCGTGACAAGTCAGGACAGCAGGCGAGCCAGGTGCTGGTGGGCCAGGTCGATGCCGCCCAGGCCCAGGCTGACATGGCGAAAAGCCAGCTCGATTCGGCCGCAGTGCTTTCACCCCTCGCTGGCCACGTGTCATGGAGCGACGTCGAACCAGGCGCGATGATCGGGACCAGTACTCTCGCCTTCATCGTTATTGACGATTCGAGCGTCCTGGCCGAGGCGGGGCTCACCGACCGCGCGATCGGCTACGTGCGCAAGGGCATGGGTCTCAAGATCTCCATCCCGGCCCTCCGTGGAGCAGCCGCCGAGCGGGTCGGTACCGTCGACCGGGTGAGCCCGGCCGCAGACCAGCGCACCATGCTCTACACCGTGCGCGTCGCCATCTCCAACGACGACGGCGCCATACGCCCCGGCATGCTCGCGAAGATCCGCTTCCCCATCGAGGCGGTCCGCCAGGCCCTCCTTGTACCCGAGCGCGCGACCTACACCGAAAACGGCCTCGACTACGTGATGGTGGCCGAGGAGGGCCTCGCCC
>JBMOIK010000249.1:0-6337 GCA_049317365.1 Rectinemataceae bacterium
CCGGAGCCTTGCTGAAAACAGGTCCCACCAATACCAATGTCTGCGATGTCCAGGTGCTGATCGTCCGCTAGCGTCCTTCTGGGCCCTGCCGAACGATCGTGGCGCAGAGGGGCCCTCCAAGTGACTTCCAGAGGCTCTCAAGATCGGCCTTTGGCCCCGTTTCGACGAGGACATCATACCCCCCCGCGCGCGAGAGGAGGCGGAGTTCCACCGCTGACTGCCGCGTCCTGTCCCGCCTGGTGACAGTGAACAGCCAGTCCTCTCCGCTTCGGGTCCCGGTGAAGGCCAGATGGCCCTCGCCCAGCCATTGGCCGAGGGTCGCGCGGAGACCTGCCGTTTCTTCCCGCGCCCCTCGCCCAGGAATCATTTTAATTGTGAGGAGGGGCGGAGCTGGAACAGCCGGCAGGGGCAGGAAGCCAGCCTTCTTTGCGAGGACAGCCATGGCAAGGGCATCAGGGCCCTCCACCTCGAAGACGGACCAGCCACTCGCGCCCTCGGGCATGCCAAAGGCCTCCCCCGGCCGCGGAAGGACAAGCTTTGCCGAGTAGACCGTCTTCCACCCCGATCCGCCGGCCCCGCAGAGCGTTCGCATGAGCCAGGCCTCCTGGGCGGGAGCGGCGGCCCCCGAGAGGGTCGCGGGCCTTTCCACCCCTACGGCCATCCGCGCGAAGAGCCGTTTCGCGGCGACAAGGCGGGCTATGCGATCAATTGTGTCCTTGGCAGGAGGAAGGATTTCATGCCCTGTGAGGAAGAGCCGCTCGGCAGCGCTTTCGCAGGCCCCGCAGCCGGAGCAGGACCCGCCGAGGCAGGTCACGCGATCCTGGAAGGCCTTGGCCGCAAGCCACTCCTTCCAGAGCGCCTCCCTGGACCGGCCGTAGTCGAGCATCGGAAGCAGGGGCGCTTCACCCCTGGCCTTCTCCGAGAGGAAGGCTCCTGACAGCACGGAATGGGAGCGGCAATAGGCTTCGAGGGACTTCCATATGCCCTTGCCGAGGCTTCCGTCATACACCTGGTCGCGGGAGGCGGTGGCGAGTCCGGAAAGCCAGGGGAGGAGGACTCCTCCTGCCAGCGAGATGACCTGGTCCGCACTGTACTCGTCGAAGTGGGCAGCCAGACGCCACTCGAGGCCGTGTTCCTCGCAGATGGCCCCCAGGCGCGCCGCGATGCTGGCGAGGGGAGCCTCCTCGAGGGCGAGGGCCGAATAGGCGAGGGGTGTACCCGGGAGCCTGACCAGGTAGCCGGCAGAAGCCAGGATGCGGAGGCCCGGGGCCGCTTCGGCCCGGCTGGAGGCGAGGTCGGCGGCGAAGCGCGCGAAGTCCGCGAAGTCCTCCTCGTCCTCGATGCCTGCGATGATGTAGAACAGCTTGAGCTCGCGCACGCCCCTGGTCACGACGGTCCGGACCAGGTCCGCGAGCTCGGCTTCCGACAGGCCCTTCCTGTAGTAGGCGCGCATCCGGGCCGAGATGCCCTCGATGCCGAGGGTAAAGCTCCGCTTGTCGGCCGCGAGTTCCGCTTCCATCAGTCCCCGGGTCCCGGCAAGGACATCGAGGCGCTGGCTCATGAAGTTGACTGTCTTGAAAATACGCCCTAACTCGTACAATAAGGCGAACACCGAGGCGTGGGTGTTGAAGTTGAAGCTGTAGGCTTCGAGGGTCTCGGCTCCCGTACGGGTCTTGATGCTGCGTGCCGCCGCAATGACGCTGTCGAGGGGCAGCTCCCGGTAGGGAAGGCGATCCCAACCCTCGAAGCAGAAGGAACAGTGTCCCGGACAGCCTGCGGTGATCTGGAGACGGGCGGTGCCTGCCTCGGGGCTGTCAAATGGCGGCCAGTCGACCAGGGGGGGAGGGGATTCCCCAAGAACCCGCCTCTTGACCGCGAGGTCCGGCCTGAGCGCAGGCCAGAATCCCTCGATGGACGCCGCTGCCAGCTCGAGGCGCCGTCCGCGCTGGATATCATAATTGCTAAGATGCACTGCCAGGGGCCCGATGGCGCCCTCGCCCTCCCCGAAAAAGAGGCCATCGACCAGGGAGTCGCCCGCGGCGTCGGCAAGGGCGCCGCACTGGCCGGCGTTGGAGCCCCCCAGTATGGTCAGGGGCCACTCGCCACCTTCCCTTCCCCCGGCGCGCGCCGAGGCGAGGAGGGGAATGCCCGCCGTCGACAACAGGCGCGGCAGGTTGACCAGCTCGAGGCCGAAGGCATTGGACACGAGGATGAGCCCGAAATCGGCTGGGGATCTTCCACTGGCCGCGCCGAAGAACCAGGGCTCCCCGGCTGCATCGAGGAGCTCACGGTCTGCCCTCGTGGGCATGAAGGAGAAATCGATGAAGGCCTCGGGGAGGGCTGCACGGGCTTCGGAGAACAGTATGAGATGGGGACTTGAGCGGTCGACGTCCCGGAAGGGGGAAAGCCTGACTATGAGGATATGCCGACAGGCAACTTCCCAGGCGGGATTGCCGAGGGCCAGGGTGGTCATGCCGAAAACAGCCCTCCCTGCAGACAGACGCTGGAGGGCTGTCTTCATTGCCGGCTCTTGCCTCCGGGGCGCGGATCGGGACCCTTGCCGCGTGGGGGTCGGCCTGCATCCCCTCGCGGTGCGCGGCCCGGTTCACGCGGAGCGCTGCGCCCCTCGCGTGGGGATCCACGTGGAGCTGCGGGGCTTCGACCAGACGCATCACCTGCCTCTCGATCCCTGGCCGGCGTCTTGTCCGGCGACCAGTCCTGGGGACCGCTCCTGCCTTCGGGAGTCACAGGCGGACGCCTGTTCCGGTCTTCTTCATAATTGGGAAATCGTATTCCGGAGCGCCTCGGTGGAGCCTTGGAGGGCGCCCTTCGCGGCGGCAGGCCTCCTTCGCGGCCCTCAGCCGCACGCTTGGCCCGGGATTCGCGGCGCTGCGCCTCGGCGGCCTCGGCCAGGGCGAAGAATTCCTCCGGCTCGGGCTCGAAGACCTTTCCCTCGCGGAGCACCTTGGTCCTGAAGACGAAGTCGCCACGCCGGGCGAGCTTGGCTGCCCGATCAAGCTCGAAGCCATCGGCGAGGATGATGGAAATGCCCTTGGCTCCGGCCCTTCCCGTGCGGCCCGCACGGTGCACGTAGACCGTCGGCTCCTCCGGAAGGTCGAGGGATATGATGTGGCTTACCGCTGGAATGTCGAGGCCGCGCGCACCGAGGTCGCTCGTGAGGAGCCAGCGGACTTCCCCGCGCGAAAAGCGGTCGAGGGCGACGTGGCGGGCTTCCTTGTCGAGACGGGCCGAGATGGCTTCGACCTCGATGCCGAGGGAGTCGAGGGTCTCGAGGGCTGCGCCGAGCCTTGCGGCGTTGGAGTGGAAGACCAGGCAGCGGGCGGGCCGGAGCGAGGCCTCGAAGCGACGGAGGAAATCGAGCCTTTTCCGCGAGTCGCAATAAAAGCACCAATGCTCAATATCCTTCGAGAGAACTGTCGGCGCGGCGCCCTTGGCATGGCCGGGCTCGCGGAGCCAGGGTGCCGCGAGGCGCTTGGTGCGTTCGGGGAGGGTAGCCGAAGCGAGGACCCTGACGGCGTTCCGTGGGACCGCATCGAGGAGTTTTGAAGTCAGCTCCTCGGTCTCCTTGGCGAAGAGGCGGTCAGCCTCATCGAGCACAAGGAAGCGGAGGCGCCCTGTTTTCAGGACCTTGACCGAGGCGAGGTCCGCGAGGCGACCGAGGGTTCCGACGACGAGCGAAGGACCCTTGTGGAGGGCTGCTTCCTGGCGTGCCAGGGGCGAGCCCCCGAGGATTACAGCCACTCCGGCCTCGATGCCCGCCGCTGCGGCGAGCTTCTCAGCCTCGCGTCCGATCTGCACCGCCAGTTCCTGGGTCGGTGCCGCCACGAGGGCCAGCGGCCCCTTCCCACGCTCGGATTTCGCGCTGTCTTCGGAGATCCTCGTGAGGATGGGAGCGAGGTAGGCGAAGGTCTTTCCTGTGCCCGTCTCCGATTCCATGAAGAGGTCGCGACCGGCGAGGAGGGAGGGAATCGCTTCGGCCTGGATGGCCGTCGGCGCAGCGAATCCGAGGCCCGTGAGGGCGGTTGCGATGGACTCGGGGAGGCCGAGGGCGCTGTAGCTTTGCATGGTCGGATTCTTGCATGGGGGAGGCTCTCGGGACAATGGCCGCAGGGTCGCCCTTCCTTCGATTGAACGGGCCATGCCTTTCAGGTATAGTGCCGCACCATGAATCTTGAAGCCTTTGTCCTGGGCACTGGTGGGATGATGCCCCTCCCGAACCGTCACCTCACCAGTGTCCTCCTGCGCCGAGAGGGCGAGCTCTTCCTCTTCGATGGAGGCGAGGGCACCCAGGTCTCCATCCGACGCCTGAACCTGCGATGGAAGAAGATAACTGCGATCTTCGTGTCCCACATGCACGCAGACCACGTAACGGGCCTCCCCGGTATCCTGATGCTCTCGAGCCAGGTCGACCGGGAGGAGCCGCTCTACATCTTCGGGCCTCCCCGCATCGCCGAGTACATCGAGCAGAGCCGCAGGGTCCTGGACATGTATATCAACTATGAGATTATCGTAAAGGAGTTCAGCGGGCCCGAGACGCTCTGGAAGGCTGAGGATTTCACCATCAGGAGTTTCCCGCTCAGGCATACCAAGCCCTGCTACGGCTATACACTCGAGGAGTCTGCGAGACCTGGCGCCTTTCACCCGGAACGCGCGACAGAGCTGGGTGTACCTCGGGGGCCGATGTGGTCGGTGCTGCAGGGGGGGAGCGACGTGAGCCTGGACGACGGGCGCCTTGTCAGGCCCTCCGATGTCCTGGGCCCTGCCCGCTCGGGGCGCAAGTTCTCCTATGTCACCGACAGCCTCTACCTGCCCGAGATAGCGAGGGAGGTGGCGGATTCAGACCTCCTCATCTGCGAGGGCATGTTCGAGGAGGCCTTGGTTCAGAGTGCAATCGAGAAAAAGCACATGACAGCGGCGCAGGCCGCGCGCATCGCCCTGGACGCTGGTGGGGTGAAGAAGCTTGGCCTCATCCATTACAGCCCACGCTACGCCGACCGCGAACTCAAGATCCTCCAGGACGAGGCCCGTGCAGTGTTTCCAGATACGGTGCTGACCCGCGACCGCATGTCCTTCCCCATCGAGAACGTCGATTGAAACAGGATGCTTTCCGGGCGTAACCTCGGGCAGGATCGAAGGTTTAATGGCATTCGGGGAAGGGTCTCGAACGCAGGCGTTCCCTCCCTGTGCATACCATCATCAGTAGGAGTTTCCATGATAGAAGCGAAAGAACTCCGCAAAAGCTACGACAGGGTCGAGGCGGTGAAAGGGGTTTCCTTTTCCGTCGAGCGGGGCCAGGTCGTGGGTCTTCTCGGCCCCAACGGTGCGGGCAAGACGACGATCCTGAAGATCCTTACCGGCTACCACTGTCCGACCTCGGGCACGGCTCTGGTGGGGGGGGCGGACGTCACCGAGGATCCCATCGCGATCAAGCGCCGCATCGGCTATCTGCCCGAGTCAGCGCCCCTCTACACGGACCTCACGCCGGCCGAGTACCTGGACTTCATGGCAGACGCCAGGGGCCTTGAGGGAGCCGACCGGAAGAAGGCCATCGACAAGGCCGTAGCCTCCTGTTCCCTCGGTCCCGTCTTCCACAGGCCGGTCGAAGAGCTTTCCAAGGGCTACAGGCAGCGTCTCGGCCTCGCCCAGGCCATCCTCCACGATCCTGACATCCTCATCCTCGACGAGCCGACCACCGGCCTCGATCCGAACCAGATCCTCGAGATCCGCCAGCTGATCAGGGACCTCGGCCAGGAGAAGACAGTAATACTGTCGACCCACATACTCCAGGAAGTCGAGGCTGTCTGTTCCCGCGTGCTCATCCTCAACGAGGGGAGCATTGCGGCCCAGGGCACAACTCAGGAGATCGGCCTGGCCCTGAAGGGCGAGGAACGGGTCAATCTCAGGCTGAGGAGCCAGACTTCAGGTTTCGGAAAGACCGAACTCGAGTCCGCGCTCGGCCGTCTCTCAGTCTTCGGAGCGATCCGCTCGCTGGCTGTCGAGAACGGGGGTCGCTTCGCCTGCGACATCTCCCTCCGCGCGCGCGAGACCCAGGATACAGCTGAAGCCGCGGCTGAAGCAGGAGAAGCGGTTTTCAAGTGGGCTGTCTCCGAGGGCCTCATCCTCCTCGAACTCCTCCCGAGGAAGCTCTCCCTCGAGGAGATCTTCGTGAAACTGACCGACCCGCGCGCGGGTATCGATGGGGGTCGCAAATGAAGGGATTCCTTCCCGTATTCCGGCGCGAATTCCGCGCCTCCTTCAATTCCCCGGTGGCCTTCAGCCTGATCGTCGCCTTCCTCATCTTCACGGCAGGCTGGCT
>JBMOIK010000250.1:0-6335 GCA_049317365.1 Rectinemataceae bacterium
GTCCTGTGCTATGTCTCCATGGAGGACGTCGGCGTCGTAGCCGCGCTGCTCGAGGTCGCGACAGACCCTGTCGGCCTCGACCTTGGTGGCGGTGAACACAATGCCGAAGAACTCCTCCTCGCCGTCCACGATGCGGCAGAGGGCCTCGAGGCGGTCCTGCTCGCGCACCTCCACCCAGACCTGCTCGGCGAGTTCGGTGGCTACTGCCTCCGTGAAGTCCTCGATGACTTCGTGGTTCTTCAGGTGGCGCCGCGCGATGCTGTGGATGCCAGCGGGCATGGTCGCCGAAAAGAGGATGGTCCTCTTTTCCGGCGGGGACTTGGCCATTACGGTCTCGATGTCCTCGATGAAGCCCATGTCGAGCATCTCGTCGGCCTCGTCGAGTACGAGGAACTCAATCTTGGATAGATCGATGCTGCCCCGCTCCATGTGGTCGAGCACGCGGCCGGGAGTACCGACCACGATCTCGACGCCAGCCTTCAGGCGACGGAACTGCTCTCCGTAGGAGGAGCCTCCGTAGATGGGAGCGACACGAGGGCGGGGGCCGGGCCGAAGGGAGTTGATCTCTCCGGAGACCTGGATGGCGAGCTCGCGGGTGGGCACAAGCACGATGGCGCGGATTTCATTGCCAGTCCCCTCGCTGAGCTTGTCGATGAGGGGGAGCCCGAAGGCTGCGGTCTTGCCCGTGCCTGTGCGCGCGCGGGCGATGAGGTCAGGACCGGGAACGAGGAGGCGGGGAATGGCAAGGGCCTGGATGGGCGTAGGCTCTTCAAAGCCCTTCTTGAGGACTGCGGCAAGGGTGCTGGGAGAGAGGCCGAGGGCCTCGAAGGTTGTTGCTGGATGCATACTCACAGTGTAGGGATTTAGGGATGCTTGGGCCAGTAGTGCACCCTGCCACCAGCCTCCGAGCCTTGGACCAGGCATCACCAGCGCCGGAGGACTCCACGGTCGCGTTCGAGACCTGCTTCCAGGAACAATCCAGCCCAGGGGGATTCCGCTGCTGGCCTTCCGTTGATTGTCTCAATCGTGAGTTTTCCGGGCTTCTGCACCCAGGCACTGAGGATTTCGCCCGTCGATTCGTCTCGAAGACTTTCCAGTGTCCGGAGTTCCTTCCCTCCCCGCGTGGCCGTACCAACAACCAGCCCCGCATCGACGCAGACGAAGTTGCCGAGCCTCCTCGCTGGGGTGATGAACTGGGGTACATCGAAGGGAAAGCCCGCAGGACTGGCCGGATCGAGGGCGGAAAGCCAGAGGGGCTGCGATCTTTCCCCGGATCCGAGCCTCTCAAAAAGCCCGAGCCGTTCCCGGGCCATGAACTGGGGGGTGGGAACACCCTCGAAAAACAGGCCACCGGCAAGCTCCCCCGCCAGTTCCATCCTGCGCAATGCTCCAAAGAGGCGCTTCCACGAGAGGCCCGGAAGTTCTCGCTCGAGGAGGGGCCTGATGACAATGCCGTAGCGCGCGATGAGGATCCTCACCCTTTCGCGGTCGAGCTCATCACGGTCCAGGGCATCGCCCTCCTCTCCTTCAAGCAAAAGCGATAGCCACATTCCTGGCATGCGTGACGGGCCTCGGAGGCGCTGGCCAAAACCCCGTGGCATTCTCCTTCCTCCGAGTCCCAGGATGGGCCCCAGGGTGGAAACTGATTGGGCCCGCGTCGCCCCTGATCGCTCGCCGAAACCGCACTCCAGTCCCCGGATCAGGGCTGCGAGGCTGTCCGAGCTGACGAGCCCCTCCCAGGCTTCCTCCCAGAGCCGGGCCTCCAGGGCCGCGGCAGGAGTGGTGGCTGAAGCGGATGATGCCGCCGCGACTGTAGCTGCGGCTGAAGCTCCCAGCCCTTCCAGGAGGGCGTGGAAGTCGCGCGGCGGCCCTTCGCTCCCGATGATGGACTGTCTCTGCCCGGGATGAGGTGCGAACAATTCATAATTATACGGAGTTGCGAAGGCCATGGCCTCCCGGCCCGTGCCGAACCAGAGCCACTGTCCGGCCTCGAAGAGGCCTCCGACCCTCAGGAGGGCGCCGGGGCCCAGGCGCGCGGGAAGTATCGAGTGGAGCATTGCGCGGACCGGCGCTGGAAAGCCTGCCAGCGAGGCCAGGATGGCCATTGCCTCGGAGTCGCTGGCAGGGC
This sequence comes from Rectinemataceae bacterium, assembly GCA_049317365.1. Lineage (GTDB taxonomy): Bacteria > Spirochaetota > Spirochaetia > Treponematales > Rectinemataceae > CAIJMU01. The sequence goes on from JBMOIK010000250.1 coordinate 2,129, forward strand.
CACCAGCAGGAACAGCGCCGGGGTTCCCGACAGCAGCCCTGCTTCCCCGGGGCTCTCCTTTCGGAGCGTGGAACAGCCCCTGCACGGAGGCGATAAAACGGAAAAGATCGCCGGCTGGCCTGGCGCTGACCGAGGGTCTCGCGGCCCGCCGGCCCATCCGGAGAAGAATATCGCAATTGTCACGATCTATGATCCAGGCTCCGGGGGCATCTCCCATGACTGCGTCGTCGATGATGGTTCCCGACTCGCGGAGCCGGGAGAGGGCCCTGTCCAGGGCCTCCCCGCCGCCAAACAGTGACTGGAGGCGCTCGCGCCGTACCGGCCCCCGGTGCCGGAGCCACTCCCCGACGAAGGCATGGGGGGCGGCAGAAAGGGCGGCGGCCCGGTCTATATTCACAATTAGGTCTATATCGCCGCCTTCGGGCCTGAACCTGGCGAGCCTTCCCCCGGCCGAGGGGTCCGCCCGAAGCGCGTCAGGAAAGCCGCCCAGGGCTGCGAGTTCCTCGGCCTCCGCCTGGGTTGCGGCGACGAGGTCCCCGATCCAGTCCGCAAGCTCGAGGCTGTCCTCGGGAGCCCAACCAGGGACGAGCCGCAGTTTTTTCCGCGAGAAGGATTCGGCCAGCTCGGTCTGTATTGCCGGCCTCCGGGCAGCCGACTCAAGCGCCTGTGAAATCGCGTCGGAGGAAATGCCTGAGTGGAGCTTTCCTGGATCGTCGGCGCGATAGATGTATTCTCCAGTCTCGGCCCAGCGGGCAGAGACCGCGAAGGGTGACCAGCGCTCCGACACAAAGGCCTCGAGCGAAATGTCTCCCGAAGCGAGTCCCGAAAGGAGCCGTGACAGGCCATCGATATCCAGGAGGTCGACCAGCACGCTCCGCCACGTCTCGATGGTAACGGGAAAATCCCCCCTGCCCCGCACGGCTGCGAAGAGCCGCGACGATCGCTGGCGGGTGATCCACAGGGGCATGCGCTTGCCAGGAAAACCCTTGGGGAGGAGGAGGGATCGCCCCGCGTTTTCACGGAAGCTGCTTGCGAAGAGGCCGGAGGATTCGAGGTTTTCACGGAGGAGCCCTTCCATCCGGTCCCTGTCACCCAGGCTCCGGAGCATCCCGGAAAGGAGGCTGATCACAGCGCTGGCGTCCTCCATCCCCGGAAGAAGGATGAGGACAGCCCCGTCGTCGGCCATCGTCATGATTTCGGGGAAACCCGCCTCTCTCACTGCGGCTGAAAGCACAAGGGCGAGGGCCTCGTTTACGCGCCCTCCCCGTGCCGTGTGGAGAAGCACCGAGGCGGCCTTTCCCGTATCACCCGGAGCTCGGAACTCCAGGGCCACCGACCTGCTTCCAGGAAGCGCTGCCTGACGCTGGGCCTCGCGCTGGGAGAGGATGAGCCTGCATCCCTCGGCAGCAGCATCCTCCGAAAAAAAGCACTCAGAGGCGAAAAATTCCCGGAGCGCGGATGGCCCCAGAGCGGAGACGGCGTCAAGGAGGGAGAGCATCCCGGCCGCAAGCTCCGGACTCTCATAATTAGGGCTACCCTTCCAGAAGGGGATGGAGTCACCACCCTGGGGAAGGAGGCGAACCGTGACTGCCTCGCTGCCTATGGCCGTGATCCGCCAGGACTGGGTTCCGAAGGCGAAGGCGTCTCCCACCTTCCGCTCGAAGACGAACTCCTCGTCGAGTTCCCCGAGTTTCTTTCCCTCCCCCTCGAGGCGCATCGCATAGAGCCCCCGATCGGGGATGGTTCCACCCTGCATGAGGAGGAGCCTGAGTGCTCCCTTGGCCGCGCGCACGAGGCCACCTTCCCCCTCGATCCTGATACGGGGCTGGAGTTCCCGCACCAACCCTGGCCCTCCCTCAGGCTCATCGGACCAGCGACCGGAAAGGAGGGCAAGAACCCCGTCGAACTGGCTGCGGGACAGCTCCTCGAAGGGGGGAAGGCATTTCACGATACGGAAGAGGTCGTTGACGCTATGTCCTCCCTCCGCAGCAAGGGACAAAAGAAGCTGCGCCAGGATGTCGAGGGGATTCAGGATGGGTCGCGTCTCCTCGATAACACCTCGGCGTGCCTCCCGCACGATGGCCCCCGCAGCCAGGAGGTCCAAGCCGTGGAAGGGGAAGAGGGTTACGCGGGACACAAGGCCGACGGAGTGGCCAGCCCTCCCCGCCCGCTGCAGGGCCTGCGCGATGGATGGCGGCGAGCCCGCGAGGATGACCTCATCGATGCTGCCGACATCGATCCCGAGTTCGAGGGAAGAGGTGGCAACTACTGCCTTGAGCCTTCCTTCCTTGAGCCGGCCCTCGACTCCCTCGCGGACTTCATGCGACATCGAACCGTGGTGGGCGAAGGCGATCGTTTCTTCCTGGCCCTCGTTGAGGAGGTGGGCGAGGCGCTCGGCCCTCCGTCGGGCGTCGCAGAAGATCATAGTACTGCGGTTCCCTTCGATCCGCCGCCTCAAAGCGGGGACCAGGGCACCGTAGCGCGCAGCCTCCGTCCCAGCATTGTCCTGTCCTGGCGAAAGGGAAGCCGGGTCCCCTGGAGTGGGCCACTCCACCGAGAAAATCGTGGACTTTTCAGTCGGGGGAGTTACCACGGATATGCGCCGCGGCTCCGGTGGTTTGCCAGGGCTGCCGGAGTCCATCCTCTGGCCCCCAAACCAGGTGGCGAGGGCTTCTGGCGGGCGTAGCGTAGCCGACAGCGCGATGCGCCTGAACTCTCCGGCGAGGAGGACCAGGCGTCCTATCGAGCAGGCGAGCATTGCACCGCGTTTGTTGCCTGCGACCGCATGGAGTTCGTCAACGATGAGGAGCCGGACCTTTGATAAAAGCGGCCTGGCGCGCGGCGAGTCCAGGAGTATTGCCAGGCTCTCGGGTGTCGTGCAAAGGATGGCCGGAGGGTGGCTGAGAAAGCGGCGGCGGGCCGAATCGGGAGTGTCCCCTGAGCGCGTCTCGACACGGATCCGAGGGATGCCCTGGCCTCTTTCGCGGGCGATCGCGCTGATACCCTCGATTGGGTACAGGAGGTTGCGCCGTATGTCTTCATTGAGGGCCTTGAGGGGGGAGACATAGAGGACGGACAAGGTGTCGGTGGGATATTCGCCGGTCGCCAGCGCCGACAGGGCAGACATGAAGGCCGCAAGGGTCTTGCCGTTTCCCGTGGGTGCGCCAGCCAGGACATGCTCGCCGCGAGCGATGCATTCCCATACTCCGACCTGAACAGCTGTGGGTCCGGGGAATTCGAGGAGGAACCATTCCTTCACAAGGGGGTGGAAGGTATCGAGCGCGGCGACAGGAGCGGTCATGGGCTTCAGAACAGGCTCTGTCCCCTGGACCTGGCCAAGGCAGCCTCCTGGCTTTTTGTCGTCAGAGCCTGCGGCTTGGCACTCGGCAGGGGTGGCTCGGATGCCAGGGTCTGCACCGACCGGGCAGGCGTCTGGCTACCCTTGGCGAGCCCTTCGATGACGTCGAGGAACTCCTCGAGGGTCTCGAACTTACGGTAGACCGAGGCAAAACGGACATAGGCGACCTTGTCGATTGTGAAGATGTATTCGAGAACCATCTCACCGAGCTCGACAGTCCCGATCTCGTTGGCAGTCTTGCCCCGCATCGCAGCCGCGTCCTCGAGCTCGTTGACAAGGTTCTCGATGGAGAGCTGGGACACAGGACGCTTTTCGAGGGCGCGCCTGATGCCTTTTTCTATCTTGCTGCGCTCAAAGGGCTCCCGTCGTCCGTCCCGCTTGACCACCATGAGGGGTTTTTCCTCGATCCGCTCATAGCTGGTGAACCTGAAGCTGCAGGCCAGGCATTCGCGGCGTCTCCGGATGGATTCACCCTTGGCGAGGGTCCGGGAATCGATAACCTTGTCGTCATCGCTCCCGCAGTGTGGACAGCGCATCAGTGTCTCCTTGAGTTTGGCTTGTCTTCGACTTCCCTCTGGCTTCCTGGGAGTTTCCGGAACCGGGCGACATAGAGCGGCCCCCGGCCCCCTGACCTGTCAGGAAGGAGGGAGCTACCGTAGTCTCCAGCCTCCCAGGTCCCACCTGTGGGGGCATCGATCGCTACGGCATCTCCCCATTTCTGCCGCAGCCGACGTACAACCCCATCATTTTCCTCGGGGCCAAGACTGCAGGTCACGTACAGGAGCCAGCCACCCTCGGCGAGCATGATAAAGGCGGAGGAAAGCAGGGCCCACTGCCTAAGCGCGAGGG
>JBMOIK010000251.1:0-6331 GCA_049317365.1 Rectinemataceae bacterium
CAAATATTGAATAAGAATGCATCACTTTGGCGGGGCTCATGCTGTTCGGCAGCGAAGAAACACTTGCCAGATTCCCATGAGTCCTCAATGAGGGACTTGACAAGCGCCCCATTATTCAATATCTACTACTTCTATAGTGTTGGTAGTCATTGCGGGGGGAGGAATCCTTGAGCGAGTTGCAGAAGCAGACCGATATCCTCGGCAGTGGACCGGGGAAGATCCGCCGATGGCCTTGGCGGCCAGAGCGCGCGGGTACGCATCGCAGGAGGAAACAGACATGAAAGTCGCATCGAACATCACCGAACTCATCGGCAACACCCCCCTCGTCCGCCTCAACAGGCTCTCCGAAGGCCTGGGCGCAGAGGTCCTCCTCAAGCTGGAGTTCTTCAATCCAGCCAAGAGCATCAAGGACCGCATCGGCCTTGCCATGATCGAGGCGGGGGAGAAGGCCGGCCTCCTCAAGAAGGGGACAGTCATTGTCGAGCCGACGAGCGGAAACACCGGCATCGCCCTGGCCATGGTGGCTGCAGCCAAGGGCTACAAGTGCGTCCTGACCATGCCGGAGACTATGAGTAAGGAGCGCAGGATGCTCCTCCGCGCCTATGGAGCGGAACTCGTGCTCACACCTGGGCCCGAGGGCATGGGAGGGGCTATCAAGAAGGCCGAGGAGATCGCGGCGAGTGACCCGGCGAAGTACTTCCTGCCCCAGCAGTTCACGAATGCGGCTAACCCCGAGGTGCACCGCCGGACGACTGCCCTGGAGATCTGGCGCGATACCGACGGCACGGCGGACATCCTTGTCGCCGGAGTGGGGACGGGTGGCACCATCACAGGTGTGGGCGAGGTGCTCAAGGAAAAGAAACCCGGCTTCAGGGTCGTCGCCGTCGAGCCCGATGCCTCGCCAGTCCTCTCGGGTGGCGCCAAGGGGCCGCACAAGATCCAGGGCATTGGCGCGGGCTTCGTTCCCGCAGTGCTCAACACGAAGATCTACGACGAGATTATCCGCGTCACCGACGAAAACTCCTTTGTGACCGCTCGGCTCCTCGCCACCGAGGAGGGCATCCTCACCGGCATTTCCTCCGGCGCGGCGACCTGGGCGGCCCTCGAGGTAGCCAGGAGGCCCCAGAGCGCAGGGAAAGTCATAGTAGTGATAATCCCCTCCTTCGGTGAGCGCTACCTTTCCTCGGCCCTCTACGCCCATTTGGCGGACTGAACACGGCTTTCTCGCCGAGCTCGACGCAGGTGGCCGGAGGCCGATGCCCTGGGTCGGGCAAGGAGCGCCCTTGGGGACTTCTCCGCCCTCGCCCAGTCACCGCAGCTACAGCGCGAGCACCGCCTTCTTCATCTCGGCGATATGGGCAGGCGTCGTCCCGCAGCAGCCACCGATGATGTTCGCCCCGGCCTTTACCAGGGCGGGAACGAAGGCGGCCATGTCGGCGGGTGTCTCGGGGAAAACGGTCTTCCCCTCGATGTTGCAGGGCAGGCCCGCGTTGGCGTGCACCAGGATGGGAACGCCCGGTGCCACCGCGCGGATCCGGGCAACTATGTCTATCATGCGCTCCATCCCGTTGCCGCAGTTCGCGCCGATGATGTCGGCTCCGGCTGCGAGGATCGCGCTGGTCGCGTCCTCGGGGCTCACGCCCATCATCGTGCGATAGTCTCCCTGGACGGTCTTCTCGAAGGTGAAGGTGCAGATGACTTCCAGCGAGGTATGCTCCTTGGCTGCCTTGATGGCTTCGACCGCCTCGGAGATGTCGCTCATCGTCTCGATGCAGATCGCGTCGGCTCCCCCCGCCTCGAAGGCCTGGGCCTGGACCTTGAAGGCCTCATAGAGTTCCGGCGCTGTCACATCCTCCATCACAAGGAGCTTGCCCGTGGGGCCTGCGGAGGCAATCACCCAGCGATCGGGGCCGGCCGCCTGTCGGGAAATTTCCGCCGCGGCCTTGTTGAGATCCATGGATCTCCCCTCGAGGCCGTAGTGCATGAGCTTGAACGAGGAGGCACCGAAGCTGTTGGTCTCGATCATGTCAGCCCCTGCCTCTATGTAGCTCCGGGCTATGTCAAGGACCGACTCGGGCTTTTCAAGACACCAGGACTCCGGGCACTCGCCGGGCTTGAGTCCTTTCGAGTGCAGGAAGGTGCCCCAGGCCCCGTCTGAAATCAATATCCTGCCCGATGCGACTGCCTCGCCGATCCTCTTTCGTACCATGGGGAGCTCCTTCTTGACCGTCTGCGACGACCGACTGTAACCCTCCCACTGTTCTAACACGGCAGGGCCAGGGCGAGCCACAGTCTCGCGGCAGGGCCATCGCCAGACCCGGGCAGGCCCCGGGGTCGCAGCAGGGCTGAGCCGCAACGAAGATGCACGCTCATATGAACACGTGTTCATATGAGGGGATACGTGCTCCGCCCGGGGGTTGGACCAGCAGGCAGCACAGGCGTGACTTCCCGCCCCGCCTTTTCGTGTCCCCGGTCTTGCCCTGCCACCCATAGCGGAGGAAACTGGATCCATGGGTTTTCTTCAAGCACGCAGGTCCCGGAGGAAGCTCCCGGCTCCCGATCCCCTCACCTCACTCTACGCTGCGAGTCTCAGGCTCGAGCCGGAAGCCATCACAAGGGCTGAAAGCAAGGCGGTCTTCGAATCGGGGGACATCCCATGGAAAAGCATGGCGACAGTCCTCATGGGCAGCGAGAGTCCCAAGATCCTCCTCCTCTTTCGCGGCGGCGAGCCTCCGGGAGCCGTGGATGCCTTCCTTGCCGGACTCGACCAGGCCCTTGGGATCACGGAGCAGCATGTGCTGCGCCGCTTCCCCGCAGAGCCATGGCGGCTCGAAATCGAGCGCCAGCGACTCGCCTCTCCTCGTTGCCTCATGGCAAGGTCCGGAACCTCTGCCCTCCTCTTCGAAGAAAGGCCAGGGCTCGAAGCGTCTGCAGATACCTTCACGCTGGATCATCCCTCACTCCTGGCCCTTCCAGCCCTCCTCTGCCCCCGGGAATGGGCGGCCGGGGGAACAAGGGCTGCAGTTTCATGGAAGGGACTGCGATCCCCGGGCATTCCCCGGAGCGAGGGCCTGCGCTGGGCGGCTGCCTGGACCTCGGGAGCTTCGCGCATGGGGTTTTTCATGGAGATTCAGGCACCCCGGGGGAGCCAGGCGGAGGCAGTGGCGAAGGCTGTCGAACCCATCCTGGCCGCAGCCTGGAAACAAGCCTGGCCGGGACTCAGTGCCGCCCTCCCCGGGAGCAGCGCAGCTGGTTTTGTGAGAGCCAGGCCAGGGGCCGGAACCTGCGCTATCGCCCTTGATGGCCTCCTTTTCGCAGGCGCTTCGAGCCTCGGCTTTTCCCTCCTCCTTCCCTCTGCCCTGCTTGCCCAATTCCCCCACGGGGACGAAACAGCGGGGGACTCAGCGATTGCGCGCTTCCTCGCTGCAAACGACAACCTTGTCGGGGCTGCCCTCCGCGCTGGCAAGCCCCCCTCCCTTCCACGTGCTTCAGCCGAGGTTCCGGACGCCCTGCCCTTCCTTCCCTCCTTCCTCGGGCTCTTGAGCGAACGGGACCTGGCCCGCCTCGTGCAAGGCTACTTCCTGCCCGAGCATGGAGCCCTCGGATTCCAGGCCCTGTTCTTTGCCAGGAGGGAACCCGCTCCAGACGGAGCCCCGGGTCCGGTCCTGGCCATCCTGCCCTTTGACGAACGACGCATCCTTGCATCCCTGCCCGATGCCGCCCGGGAAGAGTGGATCGAAGCGCGAAGGGCAGGCCTGCCCCTGGTCACTTCCGGCAGGGAAAAGACAGTACTCATTGGTTCCGAATCGCTCAAGGGACTCTGGGAAGCACAGAGGAAAAAGCGCGTCGAACCCGCTCATGGAGACAGGATCCTTTTGGCGACCTGCCTCGGGGAGCGCATCGAAGCGGCTGACCGGGCGAGGCTGGCTGACCTTGTCTCACGCGACCATCCACTGGCCCTGCTGGACGGAATCGGTCGCCCCCTGGCGCGCCGCGTCCTTGACCGCCTGTCGGTCCGGGACCTCGCCATCGCGACCTGGGGCTCCTCGGGCAAGCGGCCCCTCCTTGAAGCCAATCTCTCGCAGGGCAAGCGGGCCGAGTTCGCCTCGGAGGCTTCGGTCCTTGCGCGCCGGCTGAAAAACGGGGAGGAGGCACCGGGGCTGGTCGTCGCAGCGCGTGAGGAACTCGGGGCCCGCATGGCAGCCCTCCTGAAGGGCGCGGACTAGGGGAAGGCGGCGGCAACTGGCAGCCCGCGGCCTGCCCTCGGCTATCAGCGCCTCACCGTTGACGGCAGGCTGGAACAGGCCTATCCTAATTGCGATGTCAGTACCCCGCTCAATGGATTTCCTTGACCTCCAGGCATCCCTTGCATCGGAGATCGTCGATCCGGCAGGACCTCCCTGGCTCGCACTTCCACTCCTGGCAGCCCTGATCGCGAAGCTGCTCCGGGATCCTCCTCCGGGCTACACGCTCGTGGCACCCGGCATACTCATGGGGACAGGTTGTACGATTTCTGCCCGCGCCGAGCTCGTAGGTCCGGCGGTCATCGGTCCGGGAACGGAAATCCGGGCAGGCGCCTACATCAGGGAGCAGGTCCTCGTCGGCGCGCGCTGCGTCGTCGGCAATTCCACCGAACTCAAGGCCTGCATACTCTTCGACGGATCGCAGGCTCCGCACTTCAACTACATCGGGGACAGCATCCTGGGTGCCCGCGCCCATCTCGGGGCGGGGGTCATCCTTTCCAACTACAGGAACGACCACGCTGCGGTCCGCGTGAGGGTCGCGGGCGCAAGAGACCTCGCTACGGGCCTCGCGAAGTTCGGCTCCGTGATCGGCGACGATGCCGAGATCGGCTGCAACTCCGTCTGCTACCCCGGTACCCTCGTGGGGCGTGGCAGTTCCGCCTATCCTCTTTCCGCACTCCGCGGCATCGTGCCGCCGGGGGTGATCGTCAAGGCCGACGGCAGCATCGTCCCGATGAGCCAGAGATGAGCCAGAGATGAGCCCCATCAAGGCAGTGGCCTTCGATTTCGGAAACCTCCTCTGCAGGCTCGACCGTCCCGCCTGCAACGAGGCCCTGGCCGCGCATTCCCCCCTGTCGGCCGATGCGGTGGGAGAGGCGATCTGGGGGGGCGACATCGAGATCCGGGCGGAGACAGGCCGGCTCGATTCACAGGGCCACTTCCTGGCGGTCAAGGCGGCCATACGCGCGGAAGAAGCGTGGAGTTACGACGAGTTCCAGGCCGAGTACATGTCCGCCCTCCTTCCCCATCCAGCCGGGGAGGAGGCGATGCTCCTTGCCAGGGACCTGGGGCTCCGGATCTTCATAATCTCGAACACTTCCTTCCTCCACTCGCGCTTCATCTTCGGCCGGGAGGTCCTGGCCACACTCCCCGAGCTCTACTCCCTGTCCTACAAGGTCGGTTCGATGAAACCGGACCCGCGGATGTGGACCTGGGTCCTCGAGCGTTCGGGGCTCGAAGCCCGGGAATGCCTCTTTTTCGACGATGTCGCAGCCTATGTCGAGGCCGCGGCGGCGCTCGGTTTCCGCGCCGCGCGGCACGATCCTGCCTCAGGCATACTCTCGAGGGAACTCGGGGAGCAGCTATATTGAAACGACCGGCCCGAAGCGCGCGGCTACCGCGTCCCTGGCGGCCGGAAAAAAAAGGAGGCTTCATGAAGAAGCAGATGGTATTTCTTTTTGGCCTGGCCCTTGCGGTGACCGCCTTTGCGGCCCCGACTAAGGTCGTCGTCTACACGGCCCATGAGGATTCCATCCTCAATGCGCTTGCGCCCCGCTTCGAGAAGGATACGGGAATCAAGCTCGAGTACGTCAAGCTGGCATCGGGCGATGTCATCAAGCGCGCCAAGGCCGAGGCAGGAAATGTCCAGGCTGACGTCATCTGGAGCATCGGCGGCGAGCAGCTCGAGGCCGACAGCGCCATCCTGGCGCCCTACACCCCGAAGGAGTGGGACAAGGTAGCCTCGGTGTTCAAGGTAGGGACGAACTGGCTTCCCTACACGGGCATCATGAACGTCTTCATCGTCAACACCAAGATGCTGAGCCCCGACAAGTATCCGAAGAAGTGGACCGACCTGGCCGACGCCCGTTTCGCGAAGCTCGTATCCTCGGCCCGTGCGGACAAGTCGGGTTCCGCCTACATGCAGCTCTGCAATACCCTCCTCATCTACAAGGACAAGGGCTGGGATGCCTACAAGGGCATAATGCAGAACATGGTCGTCTCGGCGAGTTCGGGCTCGGTTCCCAAGTTCGTGAACGACGGCGAGCAGGCTGTCGGCATCACCCTCGAGGACAACGCCTTCCGCTATG
>JBMOIK010000252.1:0-6319 GCA_049317365.1 Rectinemataceae bacterium
CTGTCGGCGCTGCAGTGGTTCCTGTCGGCGCTGCAGTGGTTCCTGTCGGCGCTGCCTTGCCGGCTGCGGCCAGGAGGCTGGGATTGAAGTCGGGATCCACCGATCCAGCGACCATTGTTCCCTTCGCGGCTCCATCGGTAAACAAGGCTATGGAGGTTGCGCGAATCCTCGAGGATATTCCGGAAGTCATGCCGAGATCCCCGGCGGCCTTGGGCGACAGGACTATGAATATTCCGGGATTGTCGATTCCACCTGAGATGACAACGCGGGTAACCTTGCCGTTTTCCAGATTGCGTATCTCGACGGTCGAATCACGGGGGAAGGAGTTGCAGGCAGCGAGGTTTCCTCCATCGCGGAACTCTCCTGAAGCTCCGACGACTCCATTGCCTTCCCAGGTGGCAGCCTGGAGCGAGAGGCCCAGCAAGGCAAGGACGATCAAACTGCTTTGTCGTATTTTCATGTGATCACTCCCTCCGTCGCTCCCAGGCGACGGGCGGTATGGACATCCTCGATGAAGAGAGCGGCAAAGGCCTTCCGCATCGAGGGCAAGGCTGCCTTGGCCATCGATTCCCCGACCAGGCGGAGGCTCTTGATTGAGTCAGCCTGCCTCGTGATGCCGGCTGCCTGGGTAGTGATCATTCCCGACGCCAGCAACTTCCGGTCGCTGATCCGATAGACCGTCCAGGTAAAGGAATCCGGGAGATTGCGGGCTGTGACAGCCTGCGACCAGGTCGCCGATACGACAAGCAGGAGATCGACCCTGCCTTCACCCGAGGCGTCCATTGTCGCCTGCAGTTCTTCCGGGGAGTCGCCGGTCGCTGGCGTGGAAGTGGTGACGATGAGTCCCTCGGCAAAAAGCCGGTCGAGGACGCCCGTCTGGATTTCCCTCGGCGCGGACGCCGGCACGAAGGCCCCGGAACAGCGAAGCTGCAACTCAACGGTCTGGGCGGAGGCCAGACCGAGGGACAACACCAGAAGCGGAATAGCCAACATCAATTTCGACATCAGGCGTCACTCCTTATCCCTCCCTCTATCGGTCTCTTCTTCAGCGGCCTTGATGGAGGAAAGGAGGGGAGCCCGGTGATCGCCGGCCCCTGAGGCAGGGATCGGCTCTTGTCGCTTTTCCTCGTCCATGATAGTTTTCGAGCCCCGGGCGGAACCACAACCATGCATTACTACGCGATTCAAGTTCAGACTGGCGATGAAGATAAGTTCATCAGGCGGGCGGATATCATCCTCAAGATAGGCCCACAGCCTGCGCTTTCCCTCAATTTTTTTGCCCCCAAGCGGACGCTCAAGGAAAAAAAGGCAGGCAAGCAGGTCTCGATACTCCGGCACGTCTTTCCAGGCTATGTCTTCCTCGAAACCGAGACACTCGAGACTGAGTCCCGCTGGAAGATCCGCCGCCTCCGCGGCTTCTATCGCTTCCTCCCTGATTCCGTAAGCCCCCTCCCCCTCGTGGAAAGGGACAAGAGCCTCCTTCTGCGTTTCATATCCTTCGGAAAATCAGCCGATATATCGAAGGTAACCTTCGACGAAAACCAGAGGATCGTCGTCCTCGAGGGCCCGCTCCGTGGCCTTGAGGGCTCGATCGTCAAGGTTGACAAGCGCAGGGGCAGGGCCAAGGTCAAGCTCGACATGTGCGAGGTCGGATTCCTGATCGACTTAGGGTTCGAAGTCGTCGCCGGGGTTGCGAAGGGTGAGGATTCTACCAATGGCGAGCATGGATCGTGAAAGCGCGCGCATCTACATAATCGGGGCGGGTTTCGCCGGCAGGGCCATAGCCCGCGAGATCATGACCAAGCGGATCCTCGGCGAGGTTGTCGCCTTCCTCGATGATGACCACAAGAAGGTAGGCACGAGGATCGAGGGCATTCCCGTCCTCGGCCCCATCCGCGACGTCATCAACCTGGTGGCGCGGCAACCGGCCGACGAGGCCATCATCGCCATTCCGAGCGCGACCCGGGAAGCGCTCCGGGAACTCCACTCCCTCCTCAAGAAGGCCGGCTTCTCCAGGATACGCATAGTACCCACGATCGCGCAGATCATCGAGGGCGATGCCCACCTCATCCAGGCCCGCGCGATCGACCCCCAGGACCTCCTTGGCCGCAACCCCGTGAACATCGGCCTCCGGGAAAGCCTTCAGTACCTGCGGGGCAAACGCGTCCTCATCACGGGTGCGGGCGGATCCATCGGTTCGGAGCTCTCGCGGCAGCTCCTTTCCGCAGGCGTCGCAAGGCTCTACCTCTTCGGCCACGGCGAGAATTCCATCTACAACATCGACCGCGAGCTCAGGCTCCTCCAGGAGGAGGGGGTCGGCGAGAAAACATCCATAGTTCCCGTGATCGGCGAGCTCAAGGACCCCGACTACGTCCGCTTCATCATAGGGAGGCTACGCTGCGAGGCGATCTTCCACGCGGCCGCCTACAAGCACGTGCCGATGATGGAGGCCAACCCGGTCGCCGCCATCGAAAACAACATCATAGGTACACGCAACCTCGTGGAGGCTGCCCTGGCTTCGGACACTCGCCGCTTTGTGCTGATCTCGACCGACAAGGCCGTCGAGCCGGTCTCCACCTATGGCGCCTCCAAGTTCGTCGCCGAGCGCCTTGTCCTCGACGCCTCCGCCCGCTCCGCTGCAGGACGTGAGTTCATGGTCGTGCGCTTCGGCAACGTGCTCGGATCACGCGGCTCGATCGTTCCCCTCTTCCAGGGACAGATAGAGAAGGGCGGCCCCGTGACCGTCACCCATCCCGACGCGACCCGCTACTTCATGACCATCCCCGAAGCCTGCTCCCTCGTGCTCAAGACCGGCGGGGTCGGAAAGAGCGGAGCCCTCTACCTCCTGGACATGGGCGAGTCGGTGAAGATACGCGACCTCGCCGAGCAGATGATCCGCTTCTACGGCTACGAACCGGGCAAGGACATCAAGATCGACTATATCGGCCTCAGGCCCGGCGAACGCGTCGAGGAGCGGCTCTTCTCTCCCGAAGAGACTCTTGTGCCGACCGAGTATCCTCGCATCAACCGCCTCGAGCGGAAGACCGAACCCTTCGCGATCGATGCCCTCCTCGCCGACGTGGCCCCGGTCTGCCGCTTCGACCCCGCAAAGCCTAAATCCTACAGGAACCGCCTCGCATTGCGCTCAATCATGAAGAAATATGTGCCCTCCCTCCTGGTTCCGGAACATGAACCCGAATTCTGACTTCATCCCCTTCGCGCTGCCCCAGATCGGCGTTGAAGAGGAGGAGGCAGTGCTCGCCGTGCTGCGCTCCGGCTGGCTGACCACCGGAAAGGTCGCCCGTGCCCTCGAGGCGGAGTTTGCGGCCTTTGTCGCGCCTGCCGGAGTGGAGATGCATGCCCTGGCCGTCAATTCCGCGACCAGCGGCCTCCATCTCGCGCTGGAAGCCGTCGGGGTCGGTCCCGGCGACCTTGTCGTCACCTCGCCCTACACCTTCACCTCCACCGCGGCTGTAGCGCGCCACCTGGGCGCCGAGCTCCGCTTCTGCGATGTCGGCACTGCCGACTACAACCTCGATCCCTCACAATTAGCATCGATACTTGAATCGGAGCCCAGGGTAAAGGCCGTGATCCCCGTGCACATCGGCGGGCTCCCCTGCGACATGGATGCCATCCTGGCACTCTGCCGTCCCCGCGGCATAGCGGTGATCGAGGACGCCGCCCACGCCTTTCCCTCCCGGACGAAGGCCGGCTTCGCCGGCACCCTGGGTGACATCGGCGTCTATTCCTTCTACGCGACCAAGACCATGACCACCGGTGAGGGCGGCATGATCGTGACAGCCAACGCAGGTTATGCGAAACGAATGACGACGATGCGCCTCCATGGCTTCGACCGCGAAGCCTGGGACCGCTATACCTCGAAGAAGGCAGCCTGGTACTACGAGGTCGTCGAGGCAGGCTACAAGTACAATCTGCCCGACCTCCTGGCTGCCCTCGGCCGTGTCCAGCTTGCGAAGGCCGACCGCCTCAGGGACGAGCGGGTCGCCATGGCAGATCGTTACAACACTGCCTTTTCAGGGCTTCCCGGCCTCGTCCTTCCGCCGGGGGGATCAGGCAGCTTTGCTGCCCACGCCTGGCACCTCTATGCCCTTCGGGTGGAAGGCGCAGGCGGGGAGACCCGGTCACGCAGGGACAGTCTCATCGAGGCTCTCAGCGCTGCGGGCATCGGCTCCTCGGTGCACTTCATACCGCTCCACCTGATGCCGTACTACGCACAGCGCTATTCCCTGTCTCCCTCCTCCTTTCCCGAGGCCCTCGCGAAATTCGAATCGAGCGTCTCGCTCCCGATCTGGCCCGGCATGGGAGAGGCGGCCGTAGCGCGGGTCATCGACGCGGTCTCAGCCTGGGCGGTCTCGCCCAGGTCACAGGGCGGGGCCGATGCATGAGGGCCTGGCCTGGCCCCAGAATGGTGCCGATTCGGCGATAGCCCTCTCGGATATCGTGATGGACGGGCTCGTCAACGTTGCCCATGTGCGGGCGCCTGCCCCCCATGGACGAATCCGCGCACTCAAGTCCCCGACCCTGCCCAGCGGCTACCTCATGATCACCGCGAAGGACATTCCGGGTGCCCAGTTCCTGCCCGGCCTCGATTCGAAGATCCCCCTCCTTGCCTCGGGAACCTTCGTCTGGAAGGGCGAGCCCGTGGCACTGATCGTCGGTCCCGATCCCAACATTGTCGCCGAACTCGCAGCGACAGCCTCGGTGGAGTGGGAAGAACTCCCGGCCCTCCTCGATGGATCGGGGAGCCCGAGCTCCTCGGTTGTCGCGAGGCGCAGCTTCAGCCTCGGCGACGTGGACGAGGCCTGCAATCAGGCGACAACGCTCATCGAAGATGCCTGGAGCTCGAGCACCCTCGAGCACTGGTACAGCGAGCCCCAGGGGGCACTAGCCTGGTCGGCCCAGGGTCGCGTGATAGTGCGCACTGCGACACAGTGGCCCTCGCATGTGCGGGAGTGCGTCGCAGCGGCCCTTGGAGCAGACCTCGCCCGGATCCGCGTCATCCCTACCCTCCTCGGGGTCCATCTCGACGGAAAGATCTGGTACCCCTCCATGCTCGCCTGCCACGCCGCCCTTGCCTCGCGCGCAGCAGGGAAGCCAGCCCGCGTGCTCTTCACGCGCGAGGAGGATGTCCTGTACAGCCCCAAGGGAGCGCGCGTGCTCATCTCCTCGCGCGCTGCCCTTGATTCGAAGGGCAGACTCTCGGCCATCGATGCCCGCATCACCCTCGACATAGGAGCGGGGGTGGCCTTCGCACGGGCCATGTTGGTCGAGGCGGGGACGGCCATGATCGGCGCCTGGAACTGCCCGAACCTGCGCATCGAGGCTGTCGCCGTGACAACAAACACGCCCCCTGCCGGAGCCTTTGCCGGCCTCGGTGCAGCCCACGCCTTCTTCGCTGCCGGGGCCCTTGCCACCCGACTCGCACAGGCCATCGACGAGGATCCCATATCCTGGATGTCTGACCAGGTCCTGTCCCGGGGCATGGCCCATCCCTCGGGCGAAGCCCTCCGCGTGGAACTTCCCGTCCGCACCATCGGCAGGCGCATTGCCGCCGCGAGCGATTTCAGGCGACGGCATGCTTCCTACGAATTGCTCCGAAAACGCGGTACCGCGGCCGGCATCCTCAGGGGAATCGGATACGCCTTCGCCTTCCAGTCCGACGGCATCTTCGCCTCCGATGAACCCGGCGACAACTATTCCATGGAAGCGATCCTCGACAAGGACCTGAAGCTCTCGATCGCGTCGACCTGCGCCCCGCCAGACGGTGGCATCTCGTCGCTCTGGCGCGGGGAAGCCGCACGGATCCTCTCCCTCCCCCTCGAAGACATCATCGTGATTCCCCCCGACACAGACCTCGCCCCGCCTTCGGGGCCGGGCATCAGGTCGCGTTCCATCTCGGTTTCAGGAAGGCTCGTCACCCGCGTCTGCCAGGCCATCAGGAAGCGCCGCTTCAGGGATCCCCTTCCAATCCCGGCCAAGGCCTCGGCGCGGGTCGAACGCGGCCTCACCTGGACCGAGACTGGCATGGAGGGCAGCCCCTTCATGAACGCAGCCTGGGCTGCGGCCGTGGTCGAGGTCGAGATCAACTCCTTTACAGGGGAGACGCGCCCCACGGGCCTCTGGCTCTGCATTGACGGCGGCCACATCCTGTCGACGGAAAAGGCCGCCAAGTCCCTCCGAGCCGCGAGCCTTGATGCGCTCTGGGCGAGCGCGGGTGAGGAAGTCATGTTCGAGTCCGGGGGAGTCCTCCATTCGGGCTACTACTCCTATTCCCACGGAACACGGAAGAGCCTCGTAC
>JBMOIK010000253.1:0-6311 GCA_049317365.1 Rectinemataceae bacterium
CCTGGCCGGCATCTTCCTCGGGGACATCACGAAGTGGAACGACGCAAAGCTCGTCACTGACAATCCCAAGCTCAAGGCCATCGACCGCTACATTGTCGTGGTGCACCGTTCCGACGGGTCGGGAACCTCCAACATCTGGACAAGCTACCTCGCCGCGGTGAGCGACAAATGGGCAAAGACGGTTGGCGCGGCCAACGCCGTGCAGTGGCCTGTGGGTCTTGGTGGCAAGGGCAACGAGGGCGTCGCCGGCAACGTCAAGCAGACACCCTATTCCCTCGGCTATGTCGAGGAAGCCTACGCAGTACAGAACAAGCTCTCCGTCGGCTTCGTGAAAGGCAAGGGCGGGAAGTTCATAACTCCCACGACCGCCGCCGTCTCCCTCGCCGCCCAGGGAGTTTCCCTTCCCGACGACCTCCGCATCAAGCTCGTGAACAGCGACAATCCGGATGCCTTCCCGATCGTCGGCTTCACCTGGCTTCTCGTGTATCAGCAGCAGACCGATGCGGCCAAGGCCTTGGCGGCTTCCCGCCTGGTCTGGTGGTGCCTGCACGACGGGCAAGCCTTCAATGCAGCCCTGGAGTACGCGCCGCTGCCCCTCGATGCCATAAAGAAAGCCGAGGTCCTGATCAAGTCGATCCAGATCAACGGCAATCAGGCCTTGCCCACAACCATCGCCAACTGACGATGTCTTACGAAAGGTAGTCATGCCACTCAAGACCACAGCGACGCATGGCACACAGAAGGTCGAAGACCCGGGTGACCGGGTCTTTTCCTTCACGCTTCGCGCCGCTTCCAGCATCGTATTGTTGATTCTGATCGCCTTCATAGGCCTCCTTGTGTTCGACTCGCGGGAATCGATCGGCCGCTTCGGCCTCTCATTCCTGTCCTCCTCGAAATGGAATCCTGTCGAGACGGAGATCAACAAGATCGCTTTCGGTGCCCTCCCTTTCATCTTCGGGACTGTTGTCACTTCGCTGCTCGCCCTCATCCTGGCGACGCCGCTGGCAATCGGCTCGGCAATCTTCGTCTCGGAGTATTCGCCACCCTGGATCGGGAAGCCCGTTGCCTTCATCATCGAACTCCTCGTCGCGATCCCGAGCGTCGCCTACGGCATCTGGGGACTCTTCGTGCTGGTACCCCTCATGCGCAACGTCGTCGAACCCTTTCTCCAGTCCACCTTGGGGAAGGTCCCGATCCTCGGGCTCCTGTTCGCGGGCCCGCCGATGGGACAGGATCTCCTGACTGGCGGCGTTGTATTGGCGATCATGATACTACCCACGATCCTGTCGCTTTCCCGCGAGGTGATCGCCCAGGTCCCGCGCCTCCAGAAGGAGGGAATGCTTGCCCTCGGGGCAACGCGCTGGGAAGTACTCACGAAAGCGGTGCTGCCCTATGCCCGTCCCGGCATCATCGGCGCCTCGATGCTCGGACTCGCCCGCGCCATCGGCGAGACGATGGCGGTCACCATGGTCATCGGCAACAGTTCTACGAAGATCACCCCCTCGCTCCTGACCCCGGGCTATACGATCTCGAGCGCAATCGCCAACCAGTTCACCGAAGCCGACTCTCCGATCTACTTCAGCGCCATCGTCGAACTCGGCCTCGTCCTCCTCATCGTAGCCTCGGTCTTCAACATCCTCTCGAGGATCCTGGTCATGGGCCTGGTCGGGAAAGGTGGTGGTGCCCATGCCTAAGCAAGCGGAAGACATGCGATTCGTCCGACGGCGAGCGAGCAACCTGATGTCCGTCCTTCTTGTGGCCACCCTCGCAGCCCTGTCGGTAGCCATACTCCTGGTCATCGTGGGCCACATATTCACGAACGGCCTCTCCTCGCTTACCCTCGACTTCTTCACCAAGATTCCCAAGCCCTACGGGGAGGACGGCGGAGGAATCGCACAGGCGATAGCAGGCACGATAGAGATGCTGCTGCTCGCTGGCTTCATGGCCGTTCCCATCGGAGTGGCTACCGCCATTTACCTGGTTGAATTCGGCTCAGGTCGCTTCGCTAAGACAGTCGGCTTCGCCATCGAACTCCTGGCCGAGCTTCCCTCCATAGTCGTCGGAGTCTTCGTGTGGGCCCTCCTCGTGCGCAACGTCACCGGCTACTCCGGCGTCGCAGGTTCAACTGCCCTGGCGATAATCATGATTCCGATAATTGCACGCAGTGTGGAGGAGATCCTCAAGCTCGTGCCAAACGGTCTCAGGGAAGCCGCGCTGGCCCTCGGCACGCCCCGCTGGAAAGTTGTCATATTCGTGGTGGTACCGACAGTGCTTCCCGGCATCCTTACGGGCATCATGCTTTCCCTCGCACGGGCTGCCGGCGAGACAGCTCCTCTCCTCCTCACCTCGCTTGGCAACAACTTCTTCAATTTCAACCTCCAAAAGCCCATGGCTGCCATGCCGCTGCAGATCTACAACTACGCCGTCTCGCCCTACGACGACTGGCACCGCAAGGCCTGGGCCTCGACCCTGGTCCTCATCGCCATCGTCGCGATCATGAGCGGAGCCGTGAAGTTCCTCACCCGAAGGTGGAAACATGAATCCAATTAGGTCTTTCGCCGACCTCATTCCCGAAGCCGCTCCTTCCGCCGCGCCCCTCGGAGGAACGGAGAGGAGCATCGCGATCAAGGGGCTGGCCGCATTCTACGGCAAGCACAAGGCCATCGAGAGCATCGACCTCGACATCGGACCCGGGGTCATCACCGCGATCATAGGTCCCTCGGGCTGTGGAAAATCCACGCTTATCCGCTGCATCAACCGCATGCACGAGGTGATCGCGGGGGCCTATGCCACGGGCTCCATCACCCTCGATGGAACAGACATATACGCTCCGGGTTCCGATCCAGTCAGGATACGCAGGCGGATCGGCATGGTCTTCCAGAAGCCGAATCCCTTTCCGACACGGACAGTCTACGAAAATGTCATCGCGGGGCTGCGACTCAACCTTCCCAAGATGCCAAAGGCAGATTATGACGAGGTTGTCGAGCGATCGCTCCGTTCCGACGCGCTCTGGGACGAGGTCAAGGACAAGTTGCACGAAGCGGGCACCGCCCTTTCCGGAGGGCAGCAGCAGCGCCTCTGCATCGCCCGTGCGATCGCCATAAAGCCGGAGGTGCTGTTGCTTGACGAGCCCTGCTCGGCCCTCGACCCCACCGCCACCCTCAAGATCGAAGACCTACTCTTCAGCCTGAAAGTCGACTACACTATCGTCATAGTGACGCACAACATGCAGCAGGCTGCACGGGCTTCTGACAGGACGGCCTTCCTCATGGCAGACGAGAACCATGTCGGCCATCTTGTCGAGGCCGGCCCCACACGGGACATCTTCCTCAATCCGAAAGACTCGCGCACTGAAGACTACATCTCAGGGCGGCTCGGCTAGCATGCGCGCCCAGGAAACCGGAATGCAGCGATATGAGCACCTGATCCAGGGAGAAGCATGATGCAGACACGGATACATTTCATGGAAGAACTCGCGCGGCTCAACCACGATATCCTCACAATGGGGATCAAGGTGGAGGAGAACCTCCGCAAGGCCCTTGAAGCCTTCAAGGCCCAGGATATCGAGCTGGCAAGGGATGCCAAGGCCGGGGATGAAGTAGTCAATGCCCTCCAGCTCAAGATCCAGGACCAGGCAGCGATCCTCATTGCCACCCAGCAGCCGGTAGCCCGGGACCTCAGGGAACTCGTCTCCATCTTCAAGGTAACCGACAACCTGGAACGGGCGGGCGACCACGCGACCCATCTCGCCAAGGCAGCGATCAAACTGGCGGGCGAGCAGCCAACGCGCCAGATCGGCCGCATCGAGACAATGGTGGGGACCTGCTGTGCCATGATACGGGGGGCAGTCGACGCGTGGATCAACCACGACGTCGAGGAGGCCCGCAGGATAGCGGCCATGGACAAGGATGTCGACAAGGAGCACAAGGCCCTGGTCCATGACGTCCTGGAGTTCATCAAGGAGCATCCCGAGCTTGCCGACCGCGCCAGCAGGATCCTGAGCAATTCCGGCTATCTGGAACGCGTCGGCGACCACATGACAAACATCTGCGAGGCGGTCGTCTACATGGTCGAGGGCAGCCACGTGGAACTCAAGGACTGAACAATGGCCAAGGCCACGATCCTCGTGATCGAGGACGATCCAGACATCCAGGAACTCGTAATTGTCTCCTTTGCCCGGGAAGGATGGACAGTCCTGGCCGCCGATGACGGGGAGAAGGGCCTGGCCCTCCTGTCTTCGTCCATGCCTGACTGCGTCATCCTCGACATAATGCTGCCTGGCATGGACGGACTTGAAGTCCTGAGGAAGATCAAGGCAGACCCGAAGTGCCGTACTATACCAATTATAATGACAACGGCCAGGGGAGAGGACTCCGACATCGTTTCCGGACTCGAGCTCGGGGCAGATGACTATGTCGTGAAACCCTTCAGCCCGCGGGTCCTGGCCGCGAGGGTGCGAGTCGCCTTGCGACGGAAGGCCGACGCTGGCGAGGCAGGTCCTGCCGACTCCCGGACAACCCTGGGCATCCTCTCCCTCGATGCAGTCCGACACGAGGTCCTGTACGATTCGCGCCCAGTCGATCTTTCAGCGACTGAGTTCGCCATTCTCGAGCTGTTCATACGGAGTCCCGGAAGGGTCTTCACAAGATCGGGCATCATAGACGCGGTGAAAGGCCCCGATTATCCGGTTACCGACCGCTCGGTCGATGTACAGATCCTTCAGCTGCGGAAAAAGCTCGGCGATGGCGGCGCGTTGGTCGAAACTGTCCGGGGAGTCGGTTACAGACTCAGGGATGAAGCCTGATGGCAAGCCTTTTCAGGAAAAGCCTGGGCACCTTCCTTCCCGCGGCATTCGCCTTGGCCCTCCTGTTCGGCCTCCTCGCCCTGAATGTAATGGATAGGCTCTACGGCGAGGCATTGGCCGATTCCCTCGGTGCTGCTGCTGCAGGTTTCGCCGCCGAGATCCCGCTCGAGGAGCTGGCCTCGCTCGATGCGCCAGGGCCCGCCATCGAAGCCTGGGCACAACGCCTCGATGCTGCCACCGGACTCAGGATCTCCCTCGTGCTCAAGGACGGACGCGTGGTGGCCGACTCGCGCGCCGAACCGGCAAGCATGGAGGACCACGCCACACGCCCCGAGATCGTAGCCGCCTTCGCGGGCAAGCAGGGCTTCGCGCGCCGACGCTCAGCCACCCTCGGCCAGGAGCTTTTCTATTCGGCTGCCGCTGTTCGCAGTTCCGACGGCTCTGGAATCATCGCCGTCCTTCGAGTTGCCGTAGATCTTCCCGCGATGGCTGCGCGCCTTGACCCGGCCCGCGAAGAACTTCTCCTTGGCGCCCTTGCACTCGCGGGTCTGGCAGCCCTTGCCGCCTTCTTTTTTTCGCGGGACATAGCCCGACCCCTGGCTCGGCTCGCCGCAGCAGCGCGTCGCGTGGGCAGCCACACCCCCTTTGCCGCCACGGCAGGCAGTTCCATCGACGATACATTCGCAGAGCTCAGACGTGCATCGAACGCCAGGGGACCTTCTGAGCTGCGCCTTCTCGGTGCGGCGCTTACTGCAATGGCTACCGAACTCGACGCCAGTGCCCGCTCCGAACTCGCAAGCTCGAGGGAAAGGTCAGCTATCCTGGAAGGCATGTCGGAAGCCGTCTTTGCCCTCGACGCAAGCCTCAGGCTCAGCCTTGCCAATCGGGCAGCTCGAGGGCTTTTTGCCATAGCCGAAGTTCAGCTCTCAGAACGGCCCCTCCTCCTCGAGGTCGCGAGATCTGTAGACCTTGTTTCCATCGCCACGGAGTGCCTGGCAGCGGGAACAGGCGTCGAGCGGGAGCTCGCCCTCTATCTGGCCGGGGGAGAACGCTGGTTCCAGGTCATCGCGACACCGCTGGGCAGCCAGCCCGGGATTGCCGGAGCAGCCCTCGACAACGCGGGACTCGTCATAGTCATGAATGATATTTCCCGCTTGCGCCGACTCGAGCGCGTGCGGAAGGACTTCGTGGCCAACGTCTCCCACGAGCTTCGCACACCCATCCAGCTCATCAAAGGCTTTGCCGAAACGCTCAGGGATGGCAAACTCGGGGCCTCAGACATCGAACGCTACCTCGGCATCATCGAGCGCAACGCCCAGCGTATGGGCAATCTCGTCGAAGACCTCCTTTCCCTCGCGAGACTCGAGCAGGATGGCGAGGCGAAAGGAAGTCTCGAGCGCAGCATGCACGGGCTCGGGGCCATCGTCGCAGAGTCCATCGAGGCCGTGGCGGGAAGCGCGGACAGGAAGGGAATCATCATCGGCAGCGAGGTCGAAGCAGGCCTTTC
>JBMOIK010000254.1:0-6310 GCA_049317365.1 Rectinemataceae bacterium
CTGGCCGCGAGAACTCGTAGACGAAGTAGTCGCGGTCGGCCTTCTCGAGCTTTGTCTTCATGCGGGTCGGGTAGACCAAGTCGATGACCTTGGCGGCGTCACGGAGGAACTCGATGGCCTTGGGCGTGTCCTGGAAGGCCTTCCACTGGGGCTTCAACTCGTAGAGCTTTTCAAGGCTCTGACCAGGCGTGTAGTTGAGGTCGGCTTCCATGCGGACATAGCCGAGAAAGCGGTCTGGGTGGTCCACGACTATCACACTTGATATGAGGGTGCCCCAATCATGCCCAACTATGAAGCATTTTTCGACCCCGAGGGCGTCGAGGAGGGCCAGGGTCTGGTCGCCGACGTGGTGCCAGTTGTAGTCCATGTCGGCCGAGGTGGAGCGGCCGTAGCCCTTCATGTCGGGGAGGATGTAGCGGTAGGAGGGATCGAGGAGGGGGAGGACCTTCCTCCAGGAGTACCAGCTCTCAGGCAGGCCGTGGAGCATGAGGACGACGGGGCCACTGGGGTTGCCTGCCTCGACGTAGTGCCAGCGGACGCCGCCAGCCTCGAGGTAGCGGTGCGTGTACTTCGCGTCGACCGCGTCATGGGCAGCCTGGTTTGCGGCGCGGAAGGCGGCGTTCTTGTCGGCCATGGCCTGGGGGCCTGTTGCGCAACCAGCCAGCAATGACAGCGCGGCGAAGGCAAAACTGAGGGCCATGGCCTTGGAAACAAGGAAAACAAAAGGATTCTTCTTCATCGAAACTCCCTATCGACAGACAGCAGTAAAATATCAACACAACGTAGATACCAAGAATGAACTGTCTTTGTCAACATGGTGTTGATTTTTGGGGTCACGGGGATGATTGGCGGGCGATCCAGGAGACACTCTTTCTTACCTCAATACCAGGCATGAGAGAATCGATCATCATAGCGATGAAGGAACCGCTGGAAAGCAGCGCAAAGGCTTCACCTTGGTGAACTGGGAGCTAGTCTATTCACGGCAGGCCGTCAAAGACGCCAGAAGGGTCGCCGAGTCCGGACTGAAAGAGAATGTCGTCGTGGACTCACCATGAATGAGCGCGGCATTCAGTTTCTGGCAGATGGACCGGAACAACGTACCGGCAAAAGCCGGTGGGTTCCTGACTCGCCCTGCTGAAACAGCGCTCGGGGCACAGATTGCCCCTTTGCCGCCGGCGATCCCGGGCGGCTTCCTCGTGGTGCCTCTCGGCCTTCTCCTTGCCAATCCTTTCCCAGATAACCCTGCTTTTCTTTGACAATTACCTCTTTTGCTCCCTCGGCGGGGTGTCGCTCGGCAGTGATCACGTCAGGCCCACACGGGGAGACGCCCATGCGGGCCGCGAAGGTCTTGATGTCGTAGAGCGTCTCGACGACGGTTTCCCCGGAGACCTTGCCTGTATCGGCGACCGCGAAAAAGAGGGCCTCGGAGGATGGAAGCGGAACGGGGTAGCCCTCGAGGCGGAGTCCCTCGATATGGAACTCGATGCCCTCGCGCATGAGCCTGCGGGCCTCGACGACGTTCGAAGAGTTGGCGATGCAGCCGGGGAGGTCAGGCGCGCAAGCGGAGTACCCGGTTCCGGTCTTCTCGATGATGATGAGATAGACCATGGTCACTCCTTCAGGCCAGCCTGCTTGCGGATGCTGTTGAGCGTCCCCCGGTCTATGTCGTCGCCTGGATGGCCCGCGACGGTCACAAGGCCAGGCTTCGAAGTTGATCTCAACTAAGGCATATTCCGGGAATACCCAGACGTCAGTCTGGAACCCGGAACAATGCTCAGGGTAGGCGAATCCGCCTCCACCATGGCTTTCTCGGCTACTAAGGCTAGGCCGCCTTCCTTGCCTCGCCCTTTTTCACGCCCAGCATGAAGAACAGGGCAACGAGCATGCAGAAGGGGGCAATCAACATGATGTTGTTGTAATTGCCATTGGTCATCTGGATGATCAGGCCGTTGAGGTTGGGGCCGACTATGTTCGAGAGGGTCGAGAAGAGGTAGTAGAGCCCGGTGAAGGTGCCTATCTTCGCCGGTACGGTGAGGTCGACGATCATCGGGAGGGAGTTGATGTTGATGCAGGACCAGCCGAAGCCCGCGATCATGAGGAGGACGCCGGCGGTGGTCAGCATGCGCGGGCCGCCTGCTTCGAGGGGGATGCCGATGAGGGGCAGCTTCGAAAGGGGCGACAGGAGGGTGGCGACGGGCAGGAAATACATCACGAAGAGCACGGCTGCCATCGTTATGAGGCCAATGGAGATCGTGGTCTTCCTCCCGATGCGGGACGCGATGATGCCCGAGGGTATGGCAAAGATGATAAAGACCAGGGGCATGCTGGACAGGAGGGTCGCCCCGTCGCCGGCAGGAATGCCCAGGCGCTTGACCGCCCAGAGGGTGAAGAAAGCGTCGACTGCGGCGTAACCGATGAACCAGAAAAAGATCGCCATGAAGATCCGGGGGCCACTCTTTTCTTTCGAGGCGAAGACCTCGCGGAGGCTGGCAAGCATTTTCGGGGCTGGCTCGGGGGCTTCAGCGATCGAGCAGAGCTTCGGCTCCCTGATGAACAGGAGGACCAGGCCAGCTGAGATCACCACGAGGGCGGAGCCGAGCCAGAAGGGGAAGTTCGGATTCAACTTGTAGAGGAGTCCGCCGGTCTGGAGGGCCACGATCATGCCGACGCCTCCCATGAAGTTGACGATGCCGTTGGCCTGGGAACGCTTGTCGGAGGGTGTGAGGTCGGGCATGAGGGCCACGACAGGCGTGCGCCAGAGGGCCATGGTGAGGATCATGCTGCTGGTGCAGGCAACGAAGAGGGGGAGGACTGCCTGCATGGGGATGAGGCCGAAGGCCAGCGCCGAAACTGGCGCGCCGACGAGGATGAAGGGCATGCGCCGACCTATCCGCGTCCTGATCCTGTCAGACCAGGCGCCGACGGGCGGCTGGATGAAGAGGGCAGCGATGTTGTCGAGGGTCATGAAAAAGCCGATCAGGGCTGGCGAGAGATTGAAACGATCGGCCAGGAAAATCGGGATGAAGGCGTTGTAGACACCCCAGAGTACGGAAACCCCGAAAAAGCCGAAGCCGAGAAGAAAAATCCTGCCGTAGCTGAAACCCTTCATGCCGCCACCTCCCCATCAGCCTCGCATGGCGGCCGATCGGCGAGTGTAAACCCTCATAGTCTCCTCTGGAAGCCTCTTTTTAGGGCTTTCGCGCGATGCCGCGCCCAATGCCAAGCCCAATGTCTGGCCTGTCGGTGATGACTGCGTGAACGCCCGAAGCCAGGAGTCGCTCGATCATCGCCGGGTCGTTCACCGTCCACACGAAGACGGGCATGCCGATGCGTCGCATCCTGGCCAGGAAGCCTAAAAGAAGAAGCTGGTAATTCGGGGCGACAAAGTCGGCTCGGGTCCTCCTCAGCCTGAAACCCGGGAAGAGCTCCACAAGACGGCGGAGGATGCCCTCCTTCGGCTTGTCGAGACCCAGGAGGAGGCCCGTGACGATGCGCGGCTCGATGCGCTTGACCGCGATGATGACCCGATCGAGGAAGGACTTCATGACAAAACCGCCGACTTCGAGGTGCTTCATGGCCAGCGCCACAATTTCCCCCTCGTAACCGGCTTCCTTGAGCTCGATATCGAGGAAGATCCGCCCCCTCGCCATGGTGAAGATCGCCTCGATGGACGGAACCGCGAAGCCGCGTTCGGCCGCGATGGCCTGCAGTTCGTCGAAGGTGAGATCGGATATCTTCTGTCCCGCGACTGCCTCGTCGTGGAAGCTCACCAGGACCCCGTCCCTCGTGCGGCGCACGTCGAATTCCATGGCATCGGCACCGATCTCGATGGCCTTTTCGAAGGCCTCGATGGTGTTCTCGAAGCTGACAAGCGCCGAGGCGCCCCTGTGCGCGATGATCGCACCCTGTTTAAGTTCCATGGGCCCACTATAACCCACCTGGCTCCGGGCAGGGGACAGCCTGGAACGGACTAGCCCGCCTCCGCGAAGGAACCGATTCCAATGATCATGGATTCGAGGGCAGCGAGCTGCAGAACGAGAAATGACAGTCTTGATCCCGCCAGGGTCGAGGCCGAAGCGATGACTGCGCAATGCTTCGCATGATGGCGTCCGACTGCGGCGGAGAGGGCCCTGCGCTGGCCCTCGGTCGCCCTGGCAGCCAGGGTGGCGAGGCGTGAGGAACGGTCGGAGACAAAGCCGGCAACGCGCAGGGAAAGGGCCTGGATTGAAGCCTCCACCAAGGCCAGGACAGGGGCGGAGGCGGCCAGCGACGCTATCGTGGAGAGGTCAGCCTGGACAGCCCTCGACTCCTCGAAGAGATCGTCCAGCCCGGTCGGGGCGGCTTTGCCGATGCGGCGGTCAAGGCTCAGGATCGAGCGGTGGAGCTGGGATCCGAGGGCCCTCGCCCTCGCCCAGGGCTTTTCGACCTTGAACCGCGTCATCCGGATCAGGCTGTAGCCCTCGATCGCCTTCTCGATGGCCTTTGCGAGCATCCAGGGCCTCCGCCAGAGCGTAGTGGCGAGGAAGCCGAGGTAATGGTGTCCATAGGGAGAGAGGACCTGCCGGAAAAAGGAGTGAAGGAGGGCGCGGACATTGGACAATGCCGTACGCTCGCCCAGGACTCGGTCTCCTGCCTGGGAGCGACGGGGCAGACGCTTCAGGAGTACCTGGCAGCGCTCGAAATAGCGCCTGGGATCATAGATCGTCGTCAATACCTCGGCGTAGGCGCCAATGAGCTTTGAAGCCTCCATTTTAGGCACGAAATTGAGCGCGAGCCCATGGGTATTGTCGCCGCTCGACTCCGCGAGGAGCCGGCCTTCCACCTTGAGCCGACGGTGAAGCCCGGTATTCGGGAGAGCCGTGAGGAGCCCGACCATGGCGGTCACGATGCCCGACTCCTGGATGAAGGCGATCTGCCGCGCGGCGATGTCCTCTGGGTCGGTATCAAATCCGACGATGAAGCCGGCGGTCACCTCGATGCCACTCTCCTGGATCCTGCGCACCGAATCGGGGAGGGAAATGCCAAGGTTTGTCCTCTTGTGCGCGGACTCGAGGGACTCCTTGACCGGCGTCTCGATGCCGACAAAGGCCATGGTGAAACCCGCCCTCACCATGAGGGAGAGGAGCTCCTCGTCCCGTGCCAGGTCGACGCTGGCCTCGGTCGAGAAGGTGAAGGGCCTTCCGTGGGCTTCCTGCCATTCCACGACCTGGTCGAGGAGGAGCTTCACGGCCACCCTGTTCCCGATGAAGTTGTCGTCAACTATGAAGATCCCCCCGCGGTGGCCGAGGCTGTGGAGCGACTCGAGCTCCGCGATGAAGCGGCTGGCCGGCTTGACGCGCGGCTTCCTCCCGAAGAGCTCCACGATGTCGCAGAACTCGCAGTCATTGGGGCAGCCACGGGAGAATTGCAGGGTCATCGAGGAATAGGGCCGGCGGTCGATGAGCCCATAGCGTGGAGCCGGGGTCAGGGAGAGATCGGGCTTCAGGTCGCTCGTGTAAAGATGCTTCGGCCGGCCGGCCTCGAGGTCGGCAATGAAGGCCGGGAGCGTGACCTCGGCCTCGTTCAGCACGAAGTGGTCGACCCCCTCTATGCCCTGCCAGCACTGGGTCGGGTAGGGTCCCCCCGCCACGATGGGTTTCCCTGCCCTCCGCACCCGCGCGATGACGCCTTCGAGGGCTTCCTTCTGGACCAGCATCGAGGAGGTGAAGACCATGTCGGCCCAGTCGAGGTCTGTCGGCCGAAGGCTCTGGACATTCATGTCCACGACGCGGACCTCGTAGCGCTCCGGAAGGAGGGCGGCGACTGTTAGCAGGGAAAGCGGGGGGAAGTTGGTCTTTTTCCCCACGAAACCGAGGCTGCCCTTGAAACTCCAGAAGGTTTCAGGGAACTCCGGATATACCATCAGAATTCTGTGATACACGGCTACCTCCCACACGAAACGACATCAGTGATTCGACTCGGTGGGAGGCCTTGAAGTTTCATGAAAACGGGAAGGCGCCGTTCAGGCCCGAGGCAGCCTTCGCCCTATGCGTTTTTCGATGAGGCGGAGCTGGCCCTCCTCCTCGGGGCAGATGAGGGTGATGGCGAGGCCCGGCGAGCCGGCGCGGCCTGTCCGGCCGACGCGGTGGACATAGTCCAGGGGCTGCCGGGGAAGTTCATAATTAATAACACAGGGCAGTCCCCCGATGTCGAGGCCCCGGGATGCGAGGTCGCTGGCCACGAGGACGCGGACTCCGGCGCCCCTGAACTCGGCGAGGGCCTCGGTGCGAGAGGCCTGTTCCGGGTGAGCAGTGTTGATGAAGTAGGTGCC
>JBMOIK010000255.1:0-6309 GCA_049317365.1 Rectinemataceae bacterium
AGACAGGATTAACAGGAAAGGAATTAGAAGGTAAAAACCATTCTTTCCCCTCTTCCCCCTCCCTACCCTCTTCTCCTGTCCCTCCTGTTCATCCTGTTATCCTGTCCTCTTCCTCTTCCTCTTCCTCTTAGAAAGAATCAGACAGGATAACAGGCAAGACAGGATTAACAGGAAAGGAGATAGACACAGGAACTGAGCCCTATTCAGGGTGAAGTGAAGTGCGTCTAATCGTCAAGGAAGCGGCGAATATCAATAAACCGCTTGAGATTCGAGGTATTTAGCGACTCCACCCGTTTCGTTTATCGTGGTTGAGGGAAGGATTTTATTGTTCACGAGCTGAGTTTGAATCGCCAACGGAGCAACGGAGAAATGACTCGCCACATCTTCAATCGAGTCATCAGAATAATCCCCTTCTGCATACAATTTAATGGCCTCGATTGGGCAGAGGAACTCGGCTGCGAATGATCGCTGGATTTTTTGCCGTGCCGTCTTTGCGTCGGTAGAAGGCAACCACGTATCGTTTGCGCCAGTGGCGAGGTATTCACAGATGAATCGTGAAAGCTCAAAGCGGCGTCCTGTCAGGTGCCGCTTTCGGAAAATGTGTTTGAATTCCGAAGCCTGTCCATTCCGGATGGACAAACCAATCGGTCTTCGCTTTGAATGAATTTCAAGAGAAATCATCTTGTCTCTTTGAAGGCCCACAAGTTCGCACAAGGTTTCATCGGATACGGGGGCCTCATTTAGGCCAAGTTCCGTTCTCAGCTTTCTAGCAAGTTGCCAGCCGCACTCCCACGCAGGAATCGAGCCATCGACCTTATAGCTCCCCGGCTTCAATACGTCGCTCACGTTCCCGGCAAGGTCTCCAGTCTCTGCAATTTCCAGAATTTCACGGATGGATGCTCCTGGATCCTCGGTTGCGCAGACCGGTGCGATCTCGCCGACTGCAGAGGCGCCCGCTTGCGGCAAAAGCCGTTTGAACAGATCGAGAACATCACTGGGACACTCATCTGGATCAAACCCAAGCGTTGCTTCCAGACGACGCTCAAATGCAAGACTTGGATCTCGGCGCTCTTCCTTGACTTCACCCCAAAGGGCGTGGAGATCGGTAGTCCGTTTAAAACGAGCATGCAGGCGAGCCAAAGTAGAATCGATAAATGCATCGATTTCTTTTTCGAAAGTCCATGCATCGACCGCGATAGTGCGATCGGCAAGATAATGAACCGCTTCTTTTGATTCTGGCTTCGATTGCAAGGACGCAATTTGAATCATATCGCCATCAGAGGCGAATACTATTTGCGGCCACACGTAGCCATAGCCTGCCGCGGCCATTTCATGCGCCATACGCCATGCCAGGGGCGGGCTGGCCTCGAGAGGGAGAGGCTCCCACCGCAATCGCCACCAAGAAGACGCGAACCAGAGAGCAAGCGGATAAGCCGATAGCCGTACCTCATCCAAAACCGTATTGGACCAAGCGTCCTCATTCCTCGTAGCGAATCCATCACCCAGCACGATGCCGAGCATCGCGGATGTCTCCCTGACCTCTTCCGTTTCATGAATTGAGGACATCCATTGGGGCTTGATCGAGAACCTATCCCCCATTTCTTGATTCCCACGTTTTTTTGACTATCGTGCTGAACGGATCGACATCCAGAAGCGGATAACCGTGGTAGGTCCCATTCGCGGGATTTTCGAGCTGCGCTTCCACCGGCATTCCGTTCGAAGCCACGGCCCATATGTTCTGGGGCCAGGTGTTGCGTTTCTGCTCACTAACCAGCCCTCTGCGGATACCTTCTCTGATCAACCGTAGTGCCTCATCGCGTCGGAATATCTCTACATTATCGCACAGCGTCTTGCCTTGCCTCGGGTCGCTCGGTGGAGAAAGATCAAAATCCCCAGGATTTTTCTTGTGTTCGGGATTCCCACCATATCTGATTTTCCCCTCCCACCTTTCGCTATCCTCAGGACTCGGCCGATCGCGGAGAATGCGACGTTTGGGATTGAAACTCGTTCTAGGTTTCATTACAGAAAGAGAATACCCCAACGGACCCCTTCGGGCAACATGGAAGAACTGCATTTTGCGACCGCCGCGCGTGACTTCTTTTGGGGGTCACCGGCACTCTGCATCCTCCCATCGAGAAACTTGCCCGTCTCCCTATGCTTGAACTCAGGGATCATGGTATTGAACAGATCGATAAGCTGTCCTCTCGTCCAACGCCCCGACCGGCGCAGAGTCGCCACGGTGTCGCTGAAGAACTCAAGCTTGGCTAGATCGCGAAGACTGGGTCGTTCTTGATGACGCCCAGGGCCTCAAAGCGGTCCATGTCCAGGCTTTCGCCGGCGGTGTAGAACTCCTCGAAATCCTTTTCGCCGGTGGTGTCGCTGGAAAAGAAGTACACAGGGTACTGGTGCTTGGCCTTGAGTTCGGCGACGCGGAAGCGGGCCTCGTCCTCCGTAGCGCAGCGCACAGGTTCGTAGCCCAGGCTCATGAGGTAGCGCTCGGCTATTTCGCTGAAGGTGATCAGGTTGAGGTCCTGGTCCAGCTTGGGAAAGAACACGTCGCGGTTCTCGCCAAGGAGGCAGGACATCAGGCAGAGCTCGCCCGATTCCTGGGCGGTCACAAAGTAGCGCCGGACATCGTTCGGAGCCGCCAGGGGTTGGCCCTTCTTGATGCGGCGATTGAAGCCATAAAGGAGGAAAACAATGGCCTTGAAATGAACCATTCGGCGAACTATAATAATCTACAAAATGGTTCATCAAGGGGGGAGTAGAATGAAGTCCATCACCATCCACGGTATTGATGTCGAACTTGAAGGCAAAATAATCGAAAAAACCCGCCAGCTAGGCTTGAGCCAGAACAAAACCGTCATAAGCCTGCTTCGGAGCACCTTGCAGGCCGATACGAAGGCTTCCAGACGGCAATCGTTTTCCGAACTCTTCGGGAAATGGACCGCACAGGATAAGGAAACCTTTGATGAACAGGTAAGGCAATTTGAAGTGGTCGACGAATCGGATTGGCAGGCTAGCAATGAAGATCGTGCTTGATACAAACGCCTACAGCGGCTTCATGGCAGGCGACAAAAGCATTTTCGATTATGTCGTTGCATCGGAAACCGTCTACCTGTCCACCGTCATGCTGGGAGAACTTTACGCTGGTTTCCAGGGGGGGACAAAGTACGCGGAGAATGTGGGGGAATTGCTGATTTTCATCAGAAAAGAAGGGGTACGAGTCGTCGATGTCAGCATCGACACAGCGGAAATATTCGGTGAGATAAAATCGGTACTTGCGAAAAAAGGGAAAATGATCCCTTTGAATGATGTGTGGATAGCAGCCCATGCGATTGAAACAGGCGCGAAACTCGTCACCTATGACAACCACTTCACGCACATCGCAGGTCTACGGCTCTGGAACAGCTGACCTCTTTCCCTCACCATCTTTATCCCCCGACCACCGTCACGCCCTCATCCACGGTTTCGAGCACGTCCCAGCTCAGCCGCTCGCTCTTCCGTTCCCACAACAACGGCAGAGGGCAAAACCACCCTTTCCTCTCGTTCTATCTTGGAAAAATCAGACAGGATAACAGGATTTTCAGGATTTAATTCTATCCTACTCCGGCAGGGCACGGGCGATGTCGCGCAGGATCGACAAGACGAAAGACCAATAGCCCTCCTGGCCCTCGACCTCGGAAACGAGCTGTCTGGGCAGGAATCGTCTCATTTCGAAGAGATACTCTTCGTAGGCGATCTCTAGCCCCTCGATCCTTCCGCGCACGAGTATTCCGAATTCGCGCGGAACAGCCTTCCGGTCTGCCAGCTTGAGGGTCAAAAGGGCCTGATCCAGGCCAATCCCCTGGTTCGCGAGCCAGATGATATCCCAAATATCGCGGTACTTGACGCGATTCGGCCGCAAGCCGATGGCGAGTATCTTGTCGGCGAATATCTCTTCCCGGCTCTCGGCTTTGAGTATCATGCCCGAGGTGCCGAAATCGGTCCGGTAGTGATTCCTGATCATTGCAGGCTTGCGATCACGGCTTTCGATGGCGCAGATGTCGATATTGATTTTCTGCGATGGAAAGTGTGGCTGCTCGGGTCGGGTCACGACCTTGATCTTCCACGTATCCACGTTGCCCGATTCCCGCCGCGGCTCGCCGACGCTCACCAGAAGCCCGTACTTGTCGTGGATCTTCCGCGAAAGGAGCTCGCCGAGTGCCGACAGCGATTCCCGCTCGAAGTCCGCGCCGCCGGTAAAACCGAGGTCCTCGCTTAGACGGGCCGATCCGTAGCAATCGCGCAGGCAGGTTCCGCCGATGAAGGTCAGGCTGTCGAGAAACCCTCCCTTGCCCATCTCCCGCAGGATGTCATGGTGAAGTATTTCCTTTTCCACGGCGGGGCGTAGCGAAGCGAGAGTCGGCTGCGCCGCGAGCGCTGAGTCGACGAGCTGGTCAAAGAGATTCATCGACGGCGCTCCAGTCGATCAGGTCGAGGGGTCTTTTGCATGCCCGCATGTCCAGGAGCGCGAGCGCGACCGAGGCGCGCCAGAGACCACAGCGCGCGTCATGGGACACCTGGTCCGCCACCTGCGCGGGCGACTTCGCGGTGTGGATGAATTCGATGGTGCCGAAGTCCCCGCACTCGATCGTAGCCGATCGCCCCCCGCTCATGAGGGTGAGCCACTGGAGAGGAACCTGCGAAATGATCCCGGCATCGCTTAGGGCGGACTCGAGGCTTATGTAGTTGAACGTGTCGGCGCGCAGTTTGGATGCCGCGTGATAGAGGATGAGCCCCCGGGGCCAGGGCGCCCGCTTGTACAGGTACACGCCCCTGCAAACAGGCAGCAAGAATCCGTCGCCGACCGACCGCCGGAAAAGCATCTTGAGCGCTGCCCTGCTGCATTCCTGGAACATCGGAGCCAGGTCGGCAGGTCCGAAGAGATAATGATCGGCATCCGCCAGTTCTTCAAGAAGTCCACGAAGCTTCCTGAGTCCAGTCATCCTGCCCTCGATAGGCGGATAGTAACGTATTTCGTTACCTTCCGTCTACCTCAGCCGCCCTTGCCCCCCTCAAGTCCCTGGGCGATCGCTTCGAGCTTCGACGTATAGGCCTCATGGGCCTCGAGAAAAGCTTCGAATGCGGGCTTGACCTTCGCCTGCACGAGCCCGACCCGCGCCGGATCAAGGGGACGTGCATACAGATTCCGGAAGACATGGCGAAAGGAACGAAGCTCATCGATAAGAAGGAAAGCCTCCTCATCGATGAAGGCCGGTCTGAGGTCTCCGACAGTCAGGGTCATGCGGCGGAGAAGGTCCTTGTGCCACGACTCGGAGTCGAGGCCGTTTTCGAAAAACTTGGCGATGCGCTGGCAGTAATTCTCCATCACCCCATAAATATTGTGGATGGTATAGCCAAGCGCCGCCCAGTCCAGCCTGTCGATCGCGCCATGATCCAGTCGACCCTGGGCGCGTCGATTCTCCTCGAGCAAAGCGGACAGGTCCTTGGCATCGGCGTCGAGTTCGGCGATGAGGCGGTCGAAGTCAGTCTTGCGTCTGCGCATAGACGACAACCCCCTCTTCCTCGATCGTCTTCCTTATCCCCGCGCGGGCCGCCTCCAGCTCGAGGATGTCCACGGAGAAGGGGGAAGCCGCGGCGATGCGCTCGAGCCCTGCCCGGTCTCCACCCACGATGGCGAGATCGATGTCCGAATCGCTCCTGAAATCCCGATCCGGAAGGGCAGAACCGAAAAGCACGACCTTCCGGAGACTCGGATCGGCCCTGCCCATCTTTATCCCCAGCCTCTTGGCCTCCTCGAAGGCTTCGACGTGCAGGTCGGCGACCTGTTCGGACTCGATCTCGTTCTCCCGTCGAATCCGGTCGATGAAGGGACGCAACAGGCTGTCGTCTTCCGTGCTGTTCCCCATCATGCCCTCTTCGCAGGTCCGGCTGTAGTGAAAAAGAGCGGCTCGCCGCAATGGCGATGGTCTGCCTCCGCCCGGGGTCTGACATGGTCTCTCTCCGATGGACAGACAGGGCGAGGCGCAATCTCGGCGATATTCGCGACTCTATCTCCCGGCGCGAAAGTGAAGCAGCATCGCGCTTCGTCGAGGACTTGGTGCGCCGCACTCTGATCCTTGAAGTGCAACCCAGGTCGGGGCGTCGCCTCCCCGAGTTGAACAATGACGATATCCGAGAACTCATCCACGGCATTTATCGCATCGTCTACAAGCTTGTGGGCAGGGAAGTGCACATTCTGACCGTCTTCGAGGGGCACATGCTTCTCGATCCCGCAGGGCTCGAGGAAAACACGACATAAGTGGT
>JBMOIK010000256.1:0-6289 GCA_049317365.1 Rectinemataceae bacterium
GCCAACGGCCGTGCCGTCGCCTCGGGGGACAGCGAGGGCTTCGTGAAGGTCCTGGTCGATCCGCGCTTCGGCGAACTCCTGGGTGTGCACATGCTAGGCTCGGCTGCCTCCGAACTCATCAACGAGGCGGCCATCCTCATGCGCATGGAGGTGACCGCCTTCGAGATCGCCGAGGTCGCCCACGCCCATCCCACTCGATCGGAGGCCTTCATGGAAGCAGTCGCGGCAGCTATCGGACGCTGCGTGCATCTTCCCGCACGGGGCTAGTCCGAGGCCTATGCAGTGGGTACTATGCGAGTGGTGATCTGACATCCGTCAATATGGAGAACCAATGCCTGCCATAGACGACAACCTTCTCATTTCGATAGCCAAGTTGTATTACGTGGAAGGCCTGTCCCAGCAGGAAATAGCCGACAGGATCTCCGTCTCGCGTCCCACCGTCTCCAACCTCCTCAAGCGCTGCAAGGAGGAGGGGATTGTCGAGATCAGGATCAAGGAAACAAATTCCCTCCTCTACGCCCTCCAGCGTGAGATCAAGTCCTCTTTCGGTCTCCGCGAGGTTGTGGTTGTGCCCTCCAGCCCTGACGAGTGGATCACGGTCGAGGAGACGGGACGGGCAGCCGCAGAGTTGCTCGTCCGCTCGCTCAAGGACGGCACCAGGATCGGCATCTCCTGGGGAGTAACCACGTACAAGGCGGTCCTCGCACTCAACGTAGCCCCGAAATACCAGAATATCGAAGTGCGGCAACTCGTCGGAGCCCTGGGCTCGATAAATCCCATCTATGACGGCTACGAGCTTGCGCGGACCCTCGCGCTGAAACTCAACGGCAGCTTTTCGACGATCCAGGCGCCCGGTGTCGTCAGCACCATCGAGGCCAAGGAAACCTTCATGCGGGAGCCCGGAATCGCGGCAGCGATCGAAAAAGCCCGCGAAGTCGATATCGCAATTCTTTCAGTCAGTCCCGACGAGCCAGACTACAGCTCCCTCGTCCGTGCAGGATTCATCACCCGCGAGGAATCCGCCGAGATCAGCCGCAAGGGTTCGGTGGGCCACAGCTGCTGTATCCACTTTGACATCGATGGCAACAATCTTCCTTCTCCGCTCAACGAGCGCATCGTGGGCATAACGATCGATGACCTACGGCAGATACCCGAGGTGATCCTGGCAGCCTGCGGCACGGTAAAGTCGAACGCGATCCTGGGCGCCCTCCGTTCCGGGCTCTTCCATATCCTTGCCATCGACGAGGCTGCGGCCCTCAAGCTATTGGCTGAGACAAAAAAATCAGGAGCCCGGTCCAGCAGCAAGCCGGTCCAGTAGCAAGCCGGTCTAGCGCTTCTTCCCGAAAACCCCTTCCTTGATTCCCCTGCCCGCATTCTGGATGACAAAGAGCCCACCCGGCGAGCGGCTGCGCTGGAGGTCCTCGGGGCTCAGGCCCATGGTCGCCGAGGTGACGTAGAGGTCTTCGAGCTTCGGTCCGCCGAAACCCATGCAGGTGGCTGTGGCGAAGGGCATGGGAATCACGCGGTCGATGCTTCCGTCAGGCGCGTAGCGGGTGATGCGCCAGCCAGCCCAGTGGGCGCTCCATACGAAGCCCTCGGCATCGACAATGAGGCCGTCGGGCATGCCATCGGCGGCTGGCACTTCGGCAAATACGGAGCGACGCGAAGCCCTGCCGGAAGCGCTGTCGTAGTCGTAGCGGAGGATCCGGTTCGCAAACATTTCTGCGACATACAGGATGTGCCCGTCAGCGGAGAAGGCCATGCCGTTGGGAAGGGCGAGGCCACTGTCCAGGGTCAGGAGCTTGCCCTCGGTGTCGATCGAGTAGATCGATCCCGCTTTGGCGTCGAGGGCAGCTGTGTTGAAGGTGTTGAAAAGGAAGCGGCCCGCGGAGTCCACGGTTCCGTCGTCGAGGAGCATGTCAGCCTGGCCGCGTTCGGGGTCGCAGAGGAACTGCGCCTCCTTCCCGCTTTCCAGCAAGAAGATGCCGTCGGCGCAGAGGATGACGAGACTGCCACTGCCTGCCAGAGCCAAGGCCCGGACGGTGTGGCCAGCGTCGCGGGATGTCGCTGTACGCGAGGCCGGATCCCAGGAATGCACATACGGCGAGGCAGTGTCAGCCCACCAGACGCAGCCTGCCTCCGGGTCCCA
The DNA here is from genome assembly GCA_049317365.1 of Rectinemataceae bacterium. Classification (GTDB taxonomy): domain Bacteria; phylum Spirochaetota; class Spirochaetia; order Treponematales; family Rectinemataceae; genus CAIJMU01. The sequence goes on from JBMOIK010000256.1 coordinate 2,150, forward strand.
GATAGGGGATTCGCCGCAGACGGCGCCAGCTTCAAGCAGCAGTTCAACAACCAGATCGTCCTTGCCCATTTTTGATTCTCCCTTTTTGGCCAGTTCCTGACCAAGCCTGGCATGCATCCCGCTTGCCATCACGTAGACCTTCTGGAGCCGGTCATAGACCGCCCTGTTCGCCCCCTGCGGGCTCGAGACTGTATCAATTACGTGGATTTCGTCGATGCGGTCAAAGTTCCGCCACAGTCCCGTGCCCACTGCAGCGAGGGCTGCTGCCCCCAGGGCTGCCGCATGCTGGTCGACGCTGGTTTTCACGATCCTGAGATCGTAGATGTCTGCCAGGATCTGGCGCCAGAGGGCGCTCCGGCTCCCACCGCCCACGACGGTCATCTCCTCGCCGAGGGGGGCGAGTTTCCGCAGCTCGTCGAGGGCCACGCGGAGGCCCATGGCCACGCCTTCCATGGCTGCACGGATCAGGTCCGAGCGCGTATGGCCCAGGTCCAGGCCCATGAAGGCGCCGCGGATGTGCGGACTGTCGTCCAGGGAGCTGCCCCCACCCAGGCTGGGATTGAACAGGAGGTCACGGGCTCCTGCCGGAGACGCTGCGGCTTCGGCTGTCATGAGCTCGTAGGCATCCAGGCCCTCTTCCTCGGCTCGGCGGACGAGGTCACGGCAGGCCTGGTCACGCAGCCACCTGAAACTCGTACCTGCGGAAAAGATAGCCGTGGCTGAGGCAAAGAGACCGGGAACGACATGGGCAAAGACATAGGGCCTGATGCGTGGATGGAGGAGGGGCTTTCCCGAGCTCACCGCGATCCAGCTCGAGGAGCCCAGGGAGTTGTAGATGCGGCCTTCCTTGAAGGCACGCGCACCGAGGGCCATGCAGGAATTGTCCACGCCCCCCGCGACGACCTGAAGGCCCTGGGGCAGGCCCAGCTCGGCGGCCGCCGCAGCGGTGATGCTCCCGATGACCTCGGTGGAGGGGAAAATATCCGGGAAAAGCGAGCGTGGAAGCTCTGCCGCCGAAAGGAGTTCCTCCGAGTAATCCCCCAGAAGGAGGTCGTACAGGCCAGTGCCGGAGGCATAGGAGTGGTCTGTGGCGATCCGGCCCGTGAGCCGGAGATTGATGTAGTCCTTGGTTCCGATGATCTTGTGGATGCGCCTGAACATCCCGGGCTCGGTGTCGCGGTACCACATGATCTTGAAGGCCGGATAGAGGGGAGGAGGAAAGCCCGCCCCGGTTTTCATGTACCAATTGGTTTCATCAACCTTGGCGAAAAAGCTTCCTGTCTGCTTCGCGTCGGGGCGTGAGTCGGACCAGATGGGAGTCGACTCGCGGAGCAGGCAGCCATCCTCGTCTATCGGCACCACTCCCAGGCTGTGGCCCGAGATGCCGCAGCAGGCAATCTGGCCCGCTTCGAGCCGGACGCTGCCGAGGAGTTCCCGGGTACTCCGGACGACGGCCTCCCACCAGTCTGCCGGCCGCTGCTCGTGCCAGCCAGCGTGTGGATAGCTCGTGGCATAGGGGACAAAGGAATAGGCAAGGCAGACGCCATCCTCGTCGTAGAGCGAGGCCTTGTTGCCGCCCGTACCGAGGTCAAAGGCAATTACATGTTTCTTCATGGCTGCCTCTCGCACTCCGCGAGAATGGCCAGGGCTGAGGAAAGGCCGATACCGAATCGTGTCGCGCCGGCGCGGTGGAGCCTGTGGAGCGTTTCCAGGTCGCGCACTCCGCCCGCCGCCTTCACCCCGAGCCTGTCTCCGACACAGGATTTCATGAGCCCTACATTCGCTACTGTCGCCCCGCTCTGCGCCCATCCGGTGCCGGTTTTCACGAAGGCTGCGCCTCCTGCCTCGCTGCAGGCGCAGGCCTGTCGGATCTGCTCGTCGTTGAGGTAGTGGCACTCGAAAATCACCTTGACGGGCAGGCTGCCGGCAGTCTCCACAACGGCACGGATATCTGCACTGACCTCGTCGATGCGGCCCGAGCGGAGCTTGCCGATGTTGATGACCATGTCCAGTTCGCGGCAGCCCATGGCCAGCAGTTCTTCGGCCTCGCGCACCTTGATGGCCGTCGTACTGCCTCCCGAGGGAAATCCGACCACACCGCCGACGGCGATGTCCTTTTCATCCTTCAGAAGCGAACAGAGGAGTTCAGTCATGGCGGGGAGGGCGAAGACTGCCACGCAGCGGTACCTCCGTGCCCAGTCGGCCATGGCCCGTACTTCGGTCTCGTCACTCTCTGCGCGGACCGCGCTTAAGTCCATCATCCGAACCAGTTCCCCAAAGGACAGGTCCATCGTCGCTCCTCTTCGGCCCAAACCAGGCGGCAGCGGGCTCACCACAAACTGCTGGCCCCTTCAAACGTCGACTCGCGTCGTGTCAGCCTACGAGATGATAACATAAGCGAATTATGTTCGGTAATATATTTATTGTTGACCTTTGCTTGATTCCATCCAATACTGCTACGAATTCGGAGGGAGAATATGGCAAGCACCTATCTGGCTGGAATCGATATTGGCACCAGCGGTGCCAAGGCTATCGTCTTTGACCTCGAGGGCAATCCCCTGGCTTCGGCCTACAACGAATATGGATCGACCTATCCCCGTCCCGCCTGGGTCGAGCAGGACGCCACCCTCATCGTCGACAAGACGATGCTTTCCATGCGCGAGGCGATTGGCAGGTCGAAAGTCGATCCTTCGCAGATCGCGGCGGTGTCGCTTTCTGCCCAGCGCTGCTGCGCCATCTTCCTCGATGACAAGGAAAACCTGATACGGCCGATGATCTCCTGGCAGGACAACCGTCCTGTCGAAGAGGTCGCCGAGATAGTCCGCCTCGTCCCCGAAGCCGAGTACTACCGAAGGACGGGTTTTCCCAACAGCACGACCTGGCTCCTGGGCAAGCTGCTCTGGGTCCGGAGGCACGAGCCGGAAACCTGGAAGAAGACGGCGCGCGTCGTCCAGATGCATGACTTCTTTCTCCGGGCACTCGGAGCCGAAGACTTCTTTGTCGACCACAACGACGCGGGCTTTTTCGGCTTCTTCGACTCCACGGCCTGTGAATGGGACCGGGACCTCCTCCGGACCTTTGATATCCCTGAGCGCATACTGCCACTACCCCGTGCCTCCGCCTCCCCAGCGGGACTTGTTTCGGCCAAAGGCGCCGAACGCTCGGGCCTGGTCCGGGGCACGAAGATCGCGATCGGGGCCGGTGACCAGTGCGCAGGCTCCCTCGGAGCCGGTGTCGTCACGAAGGGAACACTTTCGATTTCCATGGGCACCGCAGGAGCGGTGACAGCCCTCCTCGAAAAGCCCTACCGCGACCCCAACGGCCGCATCATGGTCACCAACCACTCGGAGCGCGGCCGTTGGTTGCTGGAGGGCTACCAGGCTGCCGCAGCCAGCGTATTCCGCTGGTTCAAGGAGGAACTCTCCGGCCCGGAGACCGCCCGGGCCGCCGCAGATGGAAGCAATGCCTACGATCTTATTTGTGAGCGCGCCAAGGGAGTGCCAGCGGGCGCGAAGGGACTGGTCTTCCTTCCCTATCTGGCCGGCGCTGCGACTCCCCGCTACGACTCGGACGCCCGGGGTGTCCTCGCGGGCCTCACCTTTGCCCACGACCGGGCCTGCATCGCGCGGGCCATCATGGAAGGCATCACGATGGACATGCGCGACATGATGGTCGCGATACGGGCAGCGGGGGCGAGCGTGGACACCGTGAGGCTTCTGGGTGGACCGACACAGTCGGAGCTCTGGAACCAGATCCAGGCCGATGTCTACGGCACGACCGTCCAGACCCTCAAGATCGGCGATGCGACCGTCCTCGGCGCTGCCATCATGGGAGGCGTCGGCGCGGGGATCTTCCCCTCGCTAGCGGAGGGGGCCCGGGCCATGGCACGGGTCGACAGGACCTATGAACCGGACCCCGTGAATGCCAGGCTCTATGACGAACTCTACGAAGCCTGGACCGCTGCCTATAAGGGGCTGAGCGACTCCGGTACCTTCAGCCGCATATCCGCCTTGCAGAGGCGCTGAGCGCCGGGCGCGGTGGCGCCCGGCGCTCAGCCGATGCAGTGGATCGATCATCAGCGTCAATCAATGGCCTTGAGCCTACAGCCCGTGGGCAGTGGCTCGTTCCGCGACGATGGTC
>JBMOIK010000257.1:0-6279 GCA_049317365.1 Rectinemataceae bacterium
TCCGGTGACTTCGCGTAGAGGATGCTGCCTGTAGCCTGGTCCATGATCACGACCGCCCTCGCGGAGACCGCAGGGATGCCTGGGGGCGAGGTGGCCGACCCCCTGCCGGAGGCGGAAAGGGGAAGGGGAGGGAAGGCAAGAGCGAGGACAAGCGCCAGGGCCGGTCCTCCGAAGCTTGCCCGCGCGGATCCATGAAAGGACGCCCCTGCCCGAGCGCTCCAGCCTGTTTTCATTCCCCTTGCCGCATTTCTTTCAGAAGTCCGCGAGCTTGGGCGCTCGCGGGAAGGGGATGACGTCCCGGATGTTCTGCATTCCGGTCACGAAGAGTATGAGCCGCTCGAAGCCGAGGCCGAAGCCTGCATGGGGCGTGGAACCGAAACGTCGGAGGTCGAGGTACCACGAATAGGTCTCGGGCTTCAGGCCCATTTCTGTGATGCGCTTCTCGAGGAGGGGCAGCCTCCACTCACGCTCCGAGCCGCCGATGATCTCTCCAAAGCGGGGAACCAGGACATCCATGGCTGCAACGGTCCTGCCATCGTCGTTCTGCTTCATGTAGAAAGCCTTGATGTCCCTGGGGTAGTCGGTGACGATGAGGGGACCTCCCACGACTTTCTCGGTAAGCCATTTCTCGTGCTCGCTCTGGAGATCGCAGCCCCAGTAGGGCTTGAACTCGAAGCCGCCGGAGTCCTTTTCGAGGCGGGCAACGGCCTCGGTATAGGTCATGCGCTCGAAGGGCTTGGCCGCAATGCCGGCAAGGTACTCCACAAGGCCCTTCTGGATGCGCTCGTCGAAGAAGGCAAGGTCTTCGGCACAGTCCTCGAGGGCCGCCTTCACCAGATGCCGCACGAAGGCTTCGGCAAGGTCCATGTTGTCGTGGATATCGTTCCAGGCCACCTCGGGCTCGATCATCCAGAACTCCGAGAGGTGCCTGGTCGTGTTGGAGTTCTCGGCACGGAAGGTCGGCCCGAAGGTGTAGACGCTGCCGAGGGCCTGCGCATAGGTCTCGACGTTGAGCTGTCCGGAGACAGTCAGGAAGGAGGGCTTCCCGAAGAAGTCCTTGCTGTAGTCGATCTTTCCACCGGACTTCGCGATACGGTCGAGGTCCAGGGTCGTGACCTGGAACATGGCGCCGGCGCCCTCGGCATCGCTGGCCGTGATGATCGGCGTGTGGACCCAATAGAATCCACGGTCCTGGAAAAAACCATGCACGGCGCGGGCCATTGCATTGCGGACGCGGGCTATCGCTCCGAAGGTGTTGGTGCGGGGCCTTAGATGGGCTTTTTCTCGGAGGAATTCAAAGGAGGTGTTTTTTTTCTGCAGCGGATACTCGTCGGCCGGCGCCTCACCGATGAGCTCGAGGGCGCTGCCCTTGAGCTCGACCCTTTGACCTGGCTTGGGGGAGGGGACGAGGTTGCCGGTAACCGTGATGGCGGCTCCCGTCTGGACGCGGGCGAGTGTCGCCGCGACGGTTCCCTCGGGGTTGTCGAAGACACACTGGAGGTTGCCCAGCCGCGAACCGTCATTGAGCTCGAGGAAGACGGTGGTTTTCTGGTCGCGCTTTGTTCGGACCCAGCCTCGGGCGACGAGCCCTTGTCCCGTCGCTTCGAGGCCGTCTATTTCCTTCAGGGTCGGGCGCTGCATGTTGCTACACTCCTTGGCATTGAACGCAAATTTATACCATGTCGCCGAAGCCTTGGTCAAATCCCCGCCTTCTGCTACCTTGGTGAGGTGGAGGTGCCCAGTGCGATACAACGTCACCGTCGCCTATGTGCTCTGGCTGTTTTCCGGCTTTGGGGCCTTGGGCTTCCACCGCTTCTACCTCGGCAAGGTGCCAACAGGAGTCCTCTGGTTCCTGACCGGCGGGCTTGGCATGGTTGGTTCCATCTATGATTTCGTCACGCTTCGCAACCAGGTTGAGCGCGCAAATCTGGAAGACGCGATCCGGAGGGGCCTGGTGTCCTACAGTGGAGCAGAATCGCCGATGAGGCCCGTGCAGGAGCACGAGCCGATCGAGCGGACCATCCTCAAGGTTGCGAGCAAGAACCATGGCCAGGTGACCCCAGGCGAAGTCGCGCTCGAGGGCGATTGCACGATCGAGGAGGCGAGACGCGAACTCGAGAAGCTCGCAGCCCGAGGCGCGGCCGAGATGCGGGTCCGGGCGAGCGGCGTTGTCGTGTACGTGTTTTCCGAATTCGGCGAGGGCGATCGCAATTTTGTCGTCTAGAAGCTTCGAATGTCCTGCTCTGACGCAAGCAGGGAGCGACGGCGAGGGCGTACTGCAGGTGGGCCTTCGAGTGGAAGGCCCGCATACGGGAGGAAAAGCGAATGGACGACAAGGAATTCAAGTTCGAGGTGACCCGACAGCTCGGCGTTGTCGGCGAGGGATCCAAGGGCTGGCGCAAGGAGCTCAACATGGTTTCGTGGAACGGTCGCGAAGCCAAGCTCGACCTTCGGGAATGGTCGCCTGATCACCAGAAAATGGGCAAGGGCGTGACGCTTTCCCAGGACGAGGCGAAGGCCCTTGTCGCCCATTTGTCCTCGTTTCTCGCCCAGAAGTGAGGCAGCCGCAGACGATTGTCGCCGCCCTCCTTGTCGGGCCTGGTCATCGGGTGCTGCTGGCCAGGCGGAGGCTGGGCCTGCGCCATGGTGGGCTGTGGGAATTGCCAGGGGGCAAGGTGGAGCCGGGGGAGACTGAAGAGGCTGCGCTCCGGCGTGAGATCTTCGAGGAACTCGGGGTGGGCCTCGCATGGATGGGGAGGTCCATCACCTACGCTTCCGCCCTCGACGGGGCAGAAACCCTCTTTTCTGTCTTCCCCTCGGTCCTCGACGAAGAGCCCTCGGAGCTGCCGGTCCATGAGGCACTGCAATACTTCGTGCGGGAGGAACTGCCCTGGGAGCGGCTTGCGCCCCTCGATGCCGAGGCCCTCAGGCAGTGGGCAGAAGGTTGTTTTGACACGCCGCCTGCATAGGGTCTAGCGCCTGTCGTAGAGCACGAAGTCCCCCGAGCCGCCGGAGACCCGAGGCAGGAAATCCTGGTAGAGCCGGAAACCCGTGACCAGGTCGTAGGAACCGGAAAATTGGTCATAATTACGTGAATTCCAGTTGGCGATGAGCATGGCCTTCGCATAGGCATAGACTTCGAGGGCAGTCACAAGTCCGTTCCTGTCGGCGTCCGCTGCCGCGTCGTCCCCGGCCCTGATCAGCCAGTAACTGAAGGCGCCGTGCTTGTTGACGTCGTCGTCATAGGAAAGCTCCCCTGAGCCGGCGGCTGAGATCGTGAGGATGTCTGGATTGCCGGAATCCGAGAGGGCCATCGAAAGGAGCCGTGCCCCGTTGGCGAAGGCAGTGGCAAGCATCCCCGCATCCACTCCCCCGTCCTTCGGGCCATAGTTGGCAGGTGCTGAATCGATGGTGGTCACCTGGTCCACAAAGCTGCCTGAGTAGCAGGAATCGAGGATGAGGAGCTTGTTGCGTGCGGGGAGGGCAGAGATCCAGGACTTGAGCTCGGTGGTGGAGATCATGGTGCTGACCACCGGATTGCTGCCGGAAATGCGGGTATCGTAGGGAATGATGTAACCCGTCCCTGCCTCGGAGTCCCCGTGGCCGGAATAATAGACCACTACCGATGAATCAGCATCGAGGGCCCCGGCCAGCCCTGAGATCCCGTTGCGGATGCCCGTCTTCGTGGCCCGGGCGTCCGAGAGTGCAAGATCGACGGTCCAGCCGCTCCGCGCGAGGAGAGCCTTCATGTCGGCGAGGTCGTTGCCCGGATAGGTGAGGCTGCGCACTTCCTTGTAGTTGGTTATTCCGATGAGGATGGCATGCCGGTTGCCCGGGGCCTCCGGGAGGCTGCATCCAGCGAGGGCGAGAAGGAGTGCTGCGAGGAAGGGGAGTTGGAAGCGCCTCACTTCGCCTCTCCTTTCGGTACGTCTAACTTGTATGCAAGGGCGACCGCGAGCCCCGCATAGCCGGACAGCGCGGAACCCTGCCGCTGCGCTTCGAGGGGCAGGCCAATCCGGAGCCAGACATTCGGGCTGATGGCTGTTGAGATCCTGGCCTCGGCCCGGAGCAGGGGGGTAATCCCTACCAGGGTTGTCCCGGAATCGACGGTAGTCGCAAGACCAATGCCGAAGAGGGTGTCGATCGAAAGGGCAGGGGATGGAAAGAATCTGGGACCCGTCAGTACGGAGAGCGAGAGCCCCTGATAGCCGCGATACAGGTAGAGGCTTGGATCGAGGGTACTCGGAGTTGCGGCGAACAGTGAGAGGGAGAACTCGGGGAAGATCCAGTGGCCTGTCCCAAGCGAGAGGGAGGTATCCACTGATCCCTCCCCCCTGGCGAGGAGGGGGCGATTCCCCTCGATCGTTGCTCCGCCCTTGCCTGAGACGGCAACAGCCATTTCAAGGGACCATGCAAGCTGGCTGGCCATCGCGAGCGCGAGAAAACCGAGAACCAGCAATCTGCGATGTAACATCACTTCAACAAGCCTCACTCCCGTTGTACACTGGCCACCTTGGAAAGGAACAGTCATGACCCTCTCTAATAGCAGACACAGGCCTCCCAGGTTGCAGTTCGGCGCAGGATTCCTTGTCTTTGGCCTTGTCTTTGGCCTTGCTTTCCTCGTGTCATGCAATCCATCCCAACGCGAGGTCATCACTCTCCCCCCTACGCCTCCGATAAGCGGAAATCTCGGATGGATCCTTGTCAAGGAAGCCTATGCCCGGGTCAAGGCAGGTGCTTCCGAATCGCTGGAGGAGGTCGGGCACCTCCGTGATGGCTCCGTCCTGAACGTGGAGGCCCGCGACTATGGGCCGGCCGGCGATGGATCAACCATCCTTTGGTACCGGGTCAACGGCGAGGGCAGGAAGGGGTGGGTTTCCTCCCGCCAGGTGGAGGTCTACTCTTCCAGGTTGCAGGCCGAAGCAGCACAAAACACCGGTGGTACCGGACAATGATAGCGCTGCGCCTTGCCCTCGGATTTTTCGCAGGTGCAGCCCTTGCTCTCTCCGCAGGCGTGTTGCTCCGATATTTCATGTTCCATCCACGACATGCCACGCACTCCCAAGATATCGCAGCCATCAAAAAAAGCACTTTCAATCTCTGGCTGCGACTCCGCCCCCAGCTCGCGGAGGCTGTCGGGTCCCTCCTCGGCGACGAAAAGCTGCTTGCTGCGACCCTCAAGGAAAGGCTTTCTGACCCGGCAGTCCACGACGAGCTCGTAGTCGGCATCGCTGAACGCTTGGACCTCTTTTTCGAAATGGAAGTTGGGGAGCTTCTCGACAGCGCTGATATCGCAAAAGCTGGGGACCTGGGAAGTCTTGCAGGGGAGGCCACCAAGGCCTTTGTGGCCTCGGAAGCCTTCGGCAAGGCGGTTACCGCTGCGCTTTCCCGGGCTGTCAGTATCGTGACCGAGCTTCCCCTGTCCTCTCTGCTGCCTGTCGAGACTGTCGGCACGATGACACGCGACCTCCTGTCCCCTTCGAATCTCGACCGCCTCGATGGCTTTATCAAGGAGCGGCTCAGGGCCCAGGGAAACCTGGCTCCCAGGATTATCGGTCCCGGTTCCACGCAGAGGCCCTCGACCCTCAGCCCCCTGCTTGAACCCTTTGTCCCGGTGATCGTCGATGGCCTTTACTCGGCGGCCGTCCCGCTCGTCGAGGGTTTTCTGAACGATGTCGAAACGAGACAGACCATTGGTTCCAGCGCCCTTGACATCGTGCGCCGTGCCGTGTCCCGGCTCAATGTCCTGCAACGCCTCATCGTAGGTGCTGCCAATTACGAGCGAAGTCTAGCCGAGACCATGCCGGAGGCAATCGAGGACCTGGTCGACATGGTTTCCCGGATTCTGCGCTCGTCATCGATGCGCGAACGCGTCCTTGCGACTGTCCAGGATCTCTGGCATGGACAGGAGGCCGAGGGTGTGGAGGGCCTCGGGGCGCTTTGGGCCAAGCTTGTCCAGCGTCAGGCCCTTGAAACAGCCCTGGCTCAGGCGGTGGATGCCCTCGGGCGATCGGGGCTGGATCTGGCGGGGCGCGTTTCGGACCTTGTCGCGAGGCATCCCGACGCGAGCCTGTCGTCCCTCCTCGGCACTCTGGGCATCGACCCATCCCACCTCGCCGAGGCTGCCGCTCCAGGCCTGACGCAGCTCCTCAGGGCCAGCGACGAGGCTGCTTCCTTTCCTGCGCGTGCGGTAAAGGTCCTGGCCAGTGCCTTCCTCGGCTCGCTCGCGCCACGAAGGCTTTCCGGACTCCTTGGCGTTGACGCGGTCTTCAGGGACAA
>JBMOIK010000258.1:0-6256 GCA_049317365.1 Rectinemataceae bacterium
GGCCCACCCCGTCATCGCGGAGCTCCAGGATCGCCAACTCCGGGCCCCTGCGCAGTGACAGCCAGACAGTCCCCTTCTTTCCGCCGGGAAAGGCGTATTTCAGGGAATTGGTGATAAGCTCCGTCACGATGAGACCAATTGGGGCAGCCCGATTGGCAGACACCACGACCTCCTCCATTTCAGTGATCAAGGAGATGTCCGCACGCAGGCCGAGGAGGGCCCGCGCCAGCTTGCCGCAGTACTCGTCGAGGTGCACTTCGGTGAAGGAACCGGAGGAATAGAGGAGGGAATAGAGTTCTGCAACGGACAGTACCCGCGAATTCAGCTGATCGAGTGTTTCAATGGTTTCAGAAGAGCCCCCCGCCGAGTGAGCAAGCTCGATCATGGCCGAGATCATGTTGAAGCTGTTCTTGGCGCGGTGCTGGAGCTCCTGGAGCAAGGCCGAGTTTTCCCCAAAGGCTTTCTCGAGTGCTTGCTCCGAACGCTTGCGCTCCGTGATGTCTTCCTTGACTGCAGGTACTGTCCTTTGGCGCCATCCATGTCTGTCAGGGCTGAGATGACTGCGGACTCGTAATATATCGAGCCGTCCTTTTTCTTGTTGACGAATTCGCCCCGCCATTCCTTCCCTGCCTTGAGGGCAGCCCACAGCTGGCGGTGCGTCTCAGGCGGGGTCTGCTCCGACTTCAGGATTCTGGGGTTCTTCCCGACGACCTCGTTGATGGAGTAGCCGGTTATCCGTGAAAAGGCAGAGTTCGCATATTCGATGCTTCCCGCCAGGTCGGTGATCACTATCGAAGCCGGACTCTGCTCCACTGCGCGCGTCAGCTTTCGAAGCTCCGCCTCGGCGTGCCTGCGCTCCCTGATCTCCTTCTCGGCCCTGGCAAGTGCCTTGTTCGTCGTCTGGATCGTATAGAAAATCAGGCTAGCTGAAAGGCAAAACTGTATGGTATAGGAAAACCACTGGGTGATGGTTACAGCATAGTCGGGTGTGCGAAGGATCCCCGCGTTCTCTGCCATGATCAAGCCAGCGATGGCCAGGCTAGTGGCGAAGATAGAGAGGAGGATGCCTCGGGAACCAAAAATCAGGCCGGCCATGGTTATCGAAGACAGGTAGAAACTCACGGTGGGGGTCCGGATCGTGCCCAGGTCGATGCAAACTGCGGTGATGCCAACGAAACTGAAGATCGACAGGGCGATTCCCACCACGGCAATGTTTCCGCGCCGTAGCACCACATGCAAGAGCGCGACCAAGGCAAGCCCAATGAAATTCATGATCGTGATGCTCGTAGGGGTTCTCCCGCCCAACGAGGTGCCAATCAAAATGAGGACAATAAACAGGATCGTGACGCTCGTCAAAGAGTTGAGCACCTTGGCTTGGGCGGTTCTGAATTCATCCCCTTCGAAAACGGGAGGCGCGATCCACTTCGTGGCGAAAGTGCGCAGGTTCGGCCACTTCTGTGCATTCATGACCTTGCCTCTTTCCTTGCAGCAGCCAAGATCATCACCATTACCATTTCAGCCTCCGGTCCAGGAGTATTGCATTATGCTGAGCCCTTCCGTCAATGCAGATTCTGCAGGAAAATAAGCGACCAGAGCGCGGAGCCTGACCCTCGAAGCGTGTCACGCATCCGCCGCAAACTCCAGAAAGGAGCTGGTCCCTCCCGGGCTCCCTGTTATGGCGAATCGAGCGCCTGCCTCCCGGGCACGTCCCGTCACAAGCTTGATGCCCATGCCGGAGCTCGATGAAGGGCTGAAGCCGGAAGGCAGGCCCACCCCGTCATCGCGGAGCTCCAGGATCGCCAACTCCGGGCCCCTGCGCAGCGACAGCCAGACAGTCCCCTTCCTGCCGCCGGGAAAGGCGTGTTTCAGGGAATTAGTGATAAGCTCCTTTACGATGAGACCAATTGGGGCAGCCCGCTTGGCAGACACCACGACCTCCTCCATTTCTGTGACCACGGAGATGGAGGCACGCAGGCCGAGGAGGGCAGGCGCCTATTTTCCGGCTGTGGATTCATTGTATCGACTCGCGGGATTCATCCAGCCTTCACAAGAAGCGACTAGATTCCCTACTACCGCGCGGCTACGCCGTTCGGCCAAGGAGGATCGAATCATGAATCCCATGACCCATTACATGGAACTGCTGGCGACGAACCAGCCCTGGCAACTCCTCATCTTCATGGCGGTTCCGGTGATCTGCGCCGAGACGCTTGCCATTTCCGAGCTCATCGTACTCTACACGCGAAAACTCGACGGCCTCGCCCGGAGGGTGAACAGGGTCACGGGCATTTTCGCGGGGCTCTATTTCCTTGGCGTCTTTGTCTACCTTCTCTTCAACGTCGTAATCCCTCTGACGATCTCGGGAGGGTGGCGAGGTCCGGGCGACGTGATCGCCGTCGGATTCTACCTCTCGGGAGTCGTGCCCTTCCTGGGGATGGCGGCTTTGGAGCTCGGCATCGTCGGGCGGAAGCTGGACGAGAATGGGAAGCTGGGCCTTCACGCCACCTTTGTCGGCATCTTCCTTGTCGTCGCCCATGTCGCCATGATCTTCGGCATGCTGGACCCCTCCCTTTTCATCGCGGTTCCGAAAGCGGCGATGGAGATGTGATCGCCAAGGGGCCCGCGCGGATTGCGCGTTGTTAACCAATGCAAGCAATTAAACCAAATATACCTCCGGGCGGCAGTGGACTCGTCGAGAGAGTGGAGAGGGTCCGTGGCATGGATATTCCCGGGCCAGCATGCCCTGTCCCGGTCCGATTTATACAGCCCTGATCGGAAAGCGATCTGCCCATCTTTGTCTTTCTCCACGGCAACTACCTGGATCGAGGGGATCTTCGAGTCCGATCGTCCAGGGACTTGAGCATCCTCATGACAGGCAAAGCTGCCATTGTTCCCACCCCCTGACAATGCAATGTACTAAATGCTCGCATATTGGCACCCCTTCGGAACACTCAGCGTGGTGCCTTTGCCGCATCGTACCACCGGCATCGGCGACCTCGATCTGGCGAACCCGCAGCCGGATGCCACAGCGGGACGGGGGACCTGCTCCGGTGATTCACTGGATTCTTGCATGGCCTTGGGGCCCGGGCGAGCCGAGCGACCTCCCTTGACTGCCTTCGAGAGAGCGAATAGCATATTTCGACGCAGTTGGCAGTTCACTTTTGCCCCAATGGAGAGTACCCGACATGAGCACACGACTCGACCTCCTGAAAATCGCCCAGGAAGAACAGACTGGCGACCTCTTCAAGCACCTCGACGGGCTGTACAAGCGCTCGAAGGTCCAGCCCACGGGCATTTCGGACGCGATCATCTGGGAGGGCGGAAACCAGCATGGCGGCGTCAAGCCCGTCGCCCACGCCTTCACCGACATGTTCGCCCTCAACGGTACGCTGATGGCCCTCGACGTCCTGGGTCTGCCCTTCCTCGGCGTGCCCATGATGGCCCAGTTCCGCCATGACTCCAAGCTCGCCTCGCTGGAGTGGTTCGGCAAGCTCGACTACACTGCGATCAAGTGGTCCACTGCGGGCGACTTCCTGGTCAACGAGGGCGGCAAGAAGGTCGTCGTCAACGGGAAGTCGGCCAATGCGCCGCTGCGCACGGCGGCGGGAGTCTTCTGCAATGTCCGCCCCTACGGAACCATCACGAGCATCCGCTTCATGCCTGGCCTTCCCTATTCCCAGGACAAGAAGAAGTTCAACATCTCCCGCGAGACGGGCATCATCCACTCCGAGATGAACACCCCCGGCGTGCGGATGGCCCATGCGATACGCCTCTTCCTCAAGATGGTCAACGACACCGGGCACATCGGCCGCGTTGCCACCAAGCCGACCCAGGCACAGGAGGACGCGATCAACGCCGGCCTCGTGCGCTGGATGCTCAAGGGCACCAAGTTCGAGCTCAAGCGCGCCTACGCCGTCGATGCCTACGAGGAGCACAGGGACAACGTCGACGCCATCGTCGCCCTCCTGCCGAAGGACTTCAAGGCCGGGATGGAAAACTGGAAGGGAGAGATCACCGAGCACATCTCCGATACCAATTTCGGCCTCATGCTCCACGACATGATCAACAAGCGCAATTGCATCATTTACGCGACCGACCTTGACGGCGACCGCCTTACCGACCTCCTCGCGGACGCGCCTGACGCCCTCCGCGCCTGGGGCCAGATGGTCCTCGACCACGTCAAGCCGGGCATGGACATGCAGAAGGTCTGGGCCGACATGGGCTTTACCATGAAAAACGGAAAGGACATGACGAGCATCATGTACCGGACCGAAGGCGCACCGATCTACGAGCAGACCCTCGGATCGGCCGACGCCATGCTGATGCGCCTCCTTGCGGGCGACGAGACGGTCGGCGGAACCAAGAACCCCTACGATCCCCGCATCCACTTCGTACTAATTAACGATGCCTACAAGGCCGCGAATCCCGGCAACAAGGAGCTGGCGACCTGGCTCGACGCCCAGCTCGCCACCTTCGACAGGATCTACGGAGGCAAGACCCCCCGCTATCTGGAGGGCTACGACAAGCTCAAGAGCGCCATCAGACCCTGGGGCGCATGAGCGACCCTGATTCTGATACGGGCCGTGGCCAAGGCCGGGGTTCCGATGAAGGCGACAAGCCTTTGCCGGAGCCCCGGCCCGCGTCGCGGCCCGCAAGCCTCCGCGAGCTCTTCTTCGCTTTCAACCGCCTGGCCCTCCAGGGTTTCGGGGGGGTCCTTCCGGTCGCCCACCGCGAGCTGGTGGAGCGCCGCTCCTGGCTCAGTCCCGGGCAGTTCGTCGAGCTCCTCGCCCTGGGCCCTGGTCGTCCTCACCGTCCTGGTCATGCTCCGAAGCAAGGCTAGCCCCCTCCTCCTCATCGCCCTGGGCGCTGTGGCGGGAATGGCCGGATTGGTGTAGCGCCTAGCTGCTCACTTCGGCATTGAGGACAGACCACCACCGTTCGTAATGTCCGTAAACCCGGCCTTTTTCAGCAGGCCTGCCGCCTGGCTGCTGCGCGCGCCGGAGGCGCAGTACAGCACGATGGCTTTGTCCATGATCATCCCTCAGCTTTTCTTGGCGCCAGTGTTGATCTTGAGGGGGAGATAGAGGGGGCAGAAGGACAGGATGCTCGTCAGCACGAAGACCCCGGCGAAGATGCCCAGCACGATGGCCACCACTCCTGAAACCAGCCCTCCGCTGATGAGGCCCGCGACGACAGCTGCAAACGCGAGGCGGAGGATCCTGTCGATCATTCCCATATTCTTTGGCATGTGAACTCCTTGGGACCCGAATTCCGGGGCATCCCGGAAAGGGTTAATATAGTATTAATTTAATATATGGCTGATTGAATTGAAAGTCGAGGGGCGAAGGCTGCGAAAAGAGCGGGAGCCGCTACGAACTGGGCGTCGCGATGGCAGGCCCAACAGGCGAGGCCAGGGCTAGCCTGAACTCTTTTTCCCGGGTTTCCAGCTCCGGCCTAAGCCTCCGCGCTTCCTCGAGGTCGCCTGCCTTGCTGGCCTTTTCGATGGCAGCTGCCGTCTCGACGAGCCTGAGAGCGCTCACGCTGGCCGAGGCACCCTTGAGCCGGTGCGCGAAGGATCCGACCTTGCCAGCCTCGCCGGCGTCGAGGGCCCCGAAGAGGTCTCCGAGCTGGCTGGAGAGCTCTCCCAGATAAGACGCGAGAAGGTCTGCCATGAGCTCGGCGTCGTTCATGGTCCGGGAGAGGAGGGCGGGTCGGTCAAACACTGGCAGCTGGCCAGGCGGAGACGCTGACCTGAGGCCGCGTTCAAGGGGCTCTGCTCCGGAGGGGGGCGAAGCTGGTTCCGCTGCTGCCTCTGTTGTGTCTTCCCTCTGGCCCTGTGAAGTCGCCACGCCCTTCCCGATCTTGAGGAGCCAGCGCTCGACGGTGGCACCAAGCCGTATCGGCTCCACAGGCTTGGAAAGGTAATCATCCATGCCAGCTTCGAGGCAGTGCTCGCGGTCTTCTGGCTGCGCGTTTGCCGTCATCGCGATGATGGGGATGGTCCTGATTGGCTCCGCCAGCTTCCTGATTGCCCGGGAGGCTTCAAAGCCATCCATGACGGGCATCTGGCAATCCATGAGGACGAGGTCGTAGGGGATTCCTGCAAGGGCCTCGAGGGCTTCCCTCCCATTGGCGACGGCATCGACACGATGGCCCATGCGCTCGAGGAGCTTGGTGGCGACGAGCTGGTTGGTCTGGTTGTCCTCGACGAGGAGGATGCGGGCCTTCCTGGCGAGGGGGGCTTCGGTGCTGGGCAGCG
>JBMOIK010000259.1:0-6143 GCA_049317365.1 Rectinemataceae bacterium
TGCGCAGGATCGTCGACTTGCCCGCGCCGTTGGGCCCGAGGAGGCCGAAGGATTCGCCCTTCCTGACCTCGAAGTCCACGCCGTCGACGGCGACGAGGGCGCCGAAGGCCTTCGTGAGGCCCTCGGCGCGAATCATTATAGTACTGTCTTCAGTTTCGCTCACTTCCGCTTCTCCAGGAAGAATTCCACGCGCCGGTTCTTCCAGCGGTTGTCCAGGTCACTGTCGGGGACGATGGGGTCCTGGGCACCGACGCCGTCGGCCGTCATCCTGGCTGCCTCGATGCCCCTCTCGACGAGGGCCTGGCGTATGGATCCGGCCCGGGCGCGGGACAGGGGCACGAGTTCCTTTTCCTGCTCCAGCTTCCCCTTGGCCGGGTCATCCCAATTGATCATGACCGCATGGCCCTGCATGCGGATCTGGTAGCCGGGGAACTTCTTCAGCTTGTCCGCCAGAAGGTTGAGCGTGGCGATGTTGCGAGAGGCCCGGTCGGGTGGCACATCGGTCCAGTCGGCGGTGTAGGCCTTGAAGACGATGCTCGATACGCGGATTCGGTAGCCCTCGCCGACCCGTACGAGGAGGATGTCGATGCGTGAGGTGGCGCGGGCTTCGGATGCGTTCCCGAACTCGTCGCGGACCCGTACGGTCACCGGGTAGTCCTCCGCGGACTCGACGGTATCGCCCTTGTCCCCGCGGCCGTCCCACAGTATCGGCGTGATCGGCCCCTGTCCCTTGAAGGACCTGAAGGCGTTGCCGGCCGGATCAAAGATGTCCACGCTCCAGTCGCTGATGGCTGCGTAGCGGGATTTCGCGTCGACGGTGATGGTGCAGGTCTCCGCGACCTCGTCGCCGTCCGGCGAGAAGAGGGCCGGGTCGACGGCGACCGCGATTTCCGGCTGGGCCGAGGCCAGCGTGAAGGCCCCACTGTCGACGCGCGCTCGCGAGTAGGTGCGGCCGTAGTCGACGCTGAGGACGGCCGAGTAGTAGCCGTCCGGGGCGGGGGTGCCGTCCTGGAGACGACCATCCCAATTGAAGCTTTCAGGCAGGGGACCTGCCTTGCCGGGGAAGTCGAGGCGCACGGTCCTGTCGTCCCGCTCGATGGCGATGCCCCAGGAGCGGATGAGATTGGCGTTGCCGAAGGCGAGGGAGAACTTCATCTGTCCCTTGGCCATTGTGGAAAAGCCCTTCGCCTGGGCAGCGATGGCGCTTGCTTCCGTGGGGGCGGGGAGGGTTCCGACCTCGATGTGGTCGCGTATCGTCGTCGAGACTCCGAACTCATCACGGACACTGGCTGTCAACAGGTAGGAGGCGCCGGGTTCGGCGATGCGGCCATCGGAGGCTACGCCTGTCCAGGTCACTGGGTTCGGGGGCCAGGCCCCCTCCCAGGCGCTGAAGCCCGAGCCCCTGCCATCCAGTACCGCGATCTTCCACGAGGCGAGCCTGGCGAGGCCCGACCTGGCGTCGAGCCTGATCTGGGCTGGCGCGACGAGGCCGGTGGCGTCGGGCACGACGGCGCGCGGTTCGACGGCCAGGCTGCCCTCGGGCGGCGTCAGGCTGAGGACAAAACGCCGGCTCGTGGCCGTCGCGGTCTTGAAGGTGGATCCGTACTCGATGGTGAGGGTGGCCAGATAGCTGCCCTCGGGGACAGTGAGGCCTGAATCGGATCGCCCGAGCCAGGTGACCGTGGGGGCAAGGCTGGACCCGGTACCGGAGAAAGACCTAATTATTACATTGTCCTGGTCGGTGACTGTCGCCTTCCATGCGCTGACCGCGCTTCGGTTGGCAACGGTGAGCGCAAGGTCCAGCGTATCGGCCACGCCGTCCCCGTTGGGTGAGAAGCCCGCCGTGGTCGGCTGGATGGAGTTGGCCCCCGGCACCGGGGGAAGGTCCGCCACGGGCAGGGAGGCACGGGCGCTGCCTGGGTTCCCGAAGCTGTCGACAACGTCGAAGAGGACGGTGTAGCTGCTCGAGGGTTCCGCTGGCTGGCCGGAAGCAGTCATCCCGTCCCAGGAAATGGACTGGCCCGGGAAATCGCGGAAAAAGCGGACAGTATTGCCGTTCGCGTCCAGGATGGCGACGCTCCGGTTCTCGATGATCCCGAAGCGCGAGCTTGCCTTGAGTCCGATGGTCACGGGCTTTTCGAAGGCCCCTGCCTTTGGGGTCAGACCCTGGGGCGAGAGGCTTACGGAGGCTTCAGGCGGGGCGGCCTGCACCGAAAAGGCACCGCTCTTCGCGGTCGCCGGCTTGAAGCTCTTGCCGTAGTCGATCGAGAGCATCGCGAAATAGGAGCCGTCAGGGGCGAGGGCTCCGGCTTCCGTGTGGCCGTTCCAGCTGATGCTGCGGGTGAAGGAGGCCGTGTCTCCGTGCTGGCTCCACTGCGCTCCGCGTTCAGCGTGGGAGACCACGAGCTTCCAGGATTTCATCAGCTCGGCGTTCCCTGCCACGAGGAAAAAGTCGATGCTCGCGGGCTTGGTCTCGGCCACCGGTGAGAAACCGGCCGAGCGGGGTTCCACGAGGCTGGGCTCCGTGGCGGCGGGCACCTCGCTCACCAGTACCCTTGTCGTAGTCGTGGTGGAGTTTCCGTACTCGTCGGCGATCACGGCGCGGATTCCGTATTCGGTGGCGGGTTCCACAAAGGCCCCTGAATCGAGGGTGCCGTCCCAGACCGCCTGGTTGGCCGGCCAACTCCGCGTGAAGCTCCGCGCCACACGGCCCTGGGCGTCCAGGATGTCCACTGTCCAGCCCAGGATCTTGGCCGAGCCCGGGCGTGCATCCATGACGAGGGAGAGTGGCGCGGTGACGCCTGCCTCCGAGGGCACGAAGCGCTCGGGGCTCGCGGAGATGCGCGCAGTGGGCGGGGTCACGGCAAGGACGATGTCCTTGCTCCGCGTGGTCGCTGGCTTGAAGGTCCGGCCATAGTCCACGGTGAGGGTGGCTGCGTAGCTGCCCTCGGGCATGATCGCGCCGGACTCATCGCTGCCGTCCCAGGAAAGCTCCGAGGGAAGGGTCGCCGCCGTACCCGAGAAGACCCGGGAGGCCCTTGGCGAACCGCCGGCTATCTCGACCTTCCAGGATCGCGCTCGATCCTTGCTGCCCACCTTGAGCGTGAAGACCGCGCCTCCGTTCTTGACGACAGCGGGAGAAAAGCCCCTCGTGTCGGTGTCGACAAGGCTTGCCTCGGGGGCTGTGCCGCGGTTGCGGACCTCGATCGGAAGCGACGTTTCGCCCCGGTTCCCGTATTCGTCGACCGCGACGACGCGGGCGAGGCAGGAAAGTCCGGGATCGAGCCAACTCCCGTCATCAGCCTTGCCGTCCCAATTGATCTGTCCCGAGGGCCCCGTTCCCAGGAAAGCCCTCAGCCTGCGACCGGCCTGGTCCTGCACGGTAACCGTCCAGCTTGCGATGGAGGCCAGGGGCGCCTTCGCGTCGAGCGCCAGCGACATGCCCTCCCGCATGCCTTCGCCCTCGGGGGTGAAGGCTGGCGGCGTGGCACCGATCCTGACCGTCGGAGTTGAGCTTATCAGCTTAAATTTCTGGCTTGTCACCCGTGCCGGGTTGAAGGCCGTTCCGTAGTCGATGGAAAGGGATGCCTGGTACTCGCCCTCGGGCCAGATCGCGCCGGAATCCGATTTTCCGTCCCAGGCGATAAACTCGGGCACATTCGTGCCCCTTCCCTCGATGCGCTTGAGCACGACTGTGCCGGTGGAGACCTCTACCGTCCAGGCTCGCACCGAGGACCTGTTGCCAATGGACAGCGCGAGGTTCATGTTCCGGCGCGCCGCCTCGCCCGTCGGCGAAAAGCCTGCGGACTGGGCTTTGATGGCGCTCTTTTCCGGCGCGTCTGGCTGCTCGTAGACAACGATGCCGAGGGAAGCCTCGCCGACATTGCCGTAGAGGTCGGTCGCCTTCGCCCAGGCAGTGTAGAGCTTGGAGGGTTCAACCCAGGAATTATCCGCGGTCCTCCCGTCCCAGCTGAGCTTCGCGGCCGCGCCTTCGCCAGAGAATTTCCGGATGACGTCACCCTGTGAGTCGAGGACATCGATGACCCAGCTTTTGACTGAGGCATAATGCGAACTGGCGTTGAGCGTAATGGCTACTGGCTCCGCCATGCCGGAAACCGCGGGGGTAAAGGCCTTGGGGCTGGCTTCGAGCTTGACCAGGGGCGGCCCCGCGATCAGGACAAACTTAGTCTTCGAGACGGGCGAGGGGTTGAATGCATCCCCGTAATCGACGGTGAAATAGGCCGAGTATTCGCCCTCGGGCCAGATGGCCATCGCGGCGGTCCTTCCATCCCAGGCTATGCTTTCGGGGAGGTCAGGGGCGAGGCCGAAGAACTCTTTGACCGTGACCAGCCCGTTGACGATCGCGACCCTCCAGGATTTCGCGGCATCCCGGTTGCCAAAGTCCAGCTTGAGTCCGATCGTCATCGAGTCGGCCGTCCCCGAGGGCGAAAAACCACCGGCGAGTGCGGTGATGCTGCTGGGTTCTGTCGGATCCGTCCTGGGCGGAGGGGCGCTCGTGCAGGAGCCGAGGGCGAAAAGCGTGCTGAAAGCGACCGCTGCGGCGACAGTCGTGAAGCCCAGTCGAACTGTGGTCACGGAAACCTCCCCGGGTAGCAACCCATGGCAGCGAGTATAGCCTGTTTTCATTCCCGCTGCGTGGGCAGTATTGCCCATGTGAGCCTCGCCGCGTATCCTCTGGGCGAAAAGGAGTCGATATGGCAGCAGCACGTGTTCGCTTCGAGACCAGCCTCGGCGCGATCGAGATCGAGACCTTCGGGGACGAGGCGCCGGCTACGGTGGAGAACTTCGTCGCCTATGTGACATCCGGATTTTACGACGGGACCATCTTCCACCGGGTTATCCCCGGCTTTGTCGTCCAGGGAGGTGGCATGGTTCCGGGCATGGAGGAGAAGGAAACCAGGGATCCGATCCGCAACGAGGCCGCCAAGGCTCCGAAAAACCTCCGCGGCTCCCTTTCCATGGCGCGGACAAACGACCCGCACAGCGCGACGAGCCAGTTCTTCATCAACCTGGCCGACAACAGGTCCCTCGATGCGGGTGGCCCCTCGGGCCCCGGCTACTGCGTTTTCGGGAAGGTTGTCGAGGGCATGGAGGTGGTGGATGCCATGGCCAAGGTAAAAACCGGCCGCCGAACACCCCATGCCGATGTTCCCACGGAAGACATCGTACTCATCCGAGCTTCAGTGTCAGCCGAGTGACAGGATTTCCCTGTTCCCAGGCGGCTGGCTCCAGCCGCCTGAAAATCAGGGAAGGGCCTTGGCCCGAGGGCCCCGCTTCATCACGATGCGATCGGGCAGGCGGTAACCCGCCACGACGAGGAGCCTCCTGAAGGCGGAGTTCTCCTTCTGGAGCTCCCGAGAGCCCCGCGTGATCTTGCAGAGCGACAGCCCGTGGCGCGAGGCTATCTCCCGCTGCGGAATGCCCGCCGCCAGGTCCTTGACGAGGGCCCAGCGCTTCGCCACCTCGTCAATCTCCGAGGGTGTCAGCAGGCTCTGAAGGAATTCCCTGACAAGTTCGACGTCCCTGGTCCTCGCAAGCGCGGTCGAGAGTTCGTCGAGGTTCGACTGGACCTCTGAGCTATCTGTTGCCATGGCAGGAGTATGCCAGAGGATTGCCCTCTTGGCGAGGTACATTGCGCCTGGCTAGCCATCGCAGCCCTGAGCCAGGTGGCTCGGCATATGGGGCGGCTGTCAGCCTCCGCTGACGAGGTGGTACAGTTCGATATCGTCGCCGTCGGCAAGCATGGCTGTGCCGTAATCGCTGCGTTCGATGAGTTGCCCATTGATCCTGGCTATGATGAGGGGAAAGGACCAGCGCTTCCTCTCGATGAGCGCAGTCAGGCTCATGCCAGGCACATCGTAGGCTTCACTCTGGAAGTTGACGGTGATGGTCACCTCGCTGTCCTCCCTCGCTGCGATACCCAGCCTTCGGCCGACGATTCGCCGTTGCACGCCGGGCTTCTGAAAGTATACTTTGTTTCCATGTCTATCTTAGGGGGCGATGTGGCAACAACAGCCAAAAATACCATGAAGCTTGGCACCAGATTCGCGATCCTGTCGGTCGCGACGATAGTGACGGTGGCCGCCATCGTCGCGGTCTTCCAGAACATCACCCGCTCCGCG
>JBMOIK010000260.1:0-6123 GCA_049317365.1 Rectinemataceae bacterium
CTGAAGGTAGAGGGGAGCATAGCGTACCGTCTCGTCCATACAGCCCTCCCCTATAAACTTATTATAACAACAGTCATTCGAATGACTGTTGACGCAAGACAGATCCTATAGTAATATTTTGATCTGTCAAGCACTATTTTATTGAATCTTCGGTCGTGAGCGGGCAAAAAGCGTGAATGCCTGCACATTGTCAATCTTTTTCGGAGGTTATTGTCATGAACTCTCGAGAGCGACTGTCCAGAACCCTTGATCACCGAGAGCCGGACCGCGTGGTCCTCGACCTCGGTGCGACCTCCCAGACGGGTATCTCAGCCAGTGCCTTGTATGGCCTCCGCAGGGCCCTGGGCCTTGAGGAAAAGCCAATCACCATCCAGGAACCTGCCCAGATCCTCGGCCAGGTCGACGAAGACCTCAGACAGGCGCTTGGTGTGGACGTAGTCGGACTCTGGAATCCCGGCAACACCCTCGGGGTACCCAACCGGAACTGGAAACCCTGGTCCATGCCGGACGGGACTCCGACCCTGATGGCGGGAGGCATGGCCTTTTCCCGGGACGAAGACGGCGCTACCTATACCTACCCCCAGGGGGACTCGAGCGTAGCCCCAAGCATGAAAATGCCCTCGGGGGGATACTTTTTCGACAACATCGATCGCGGCGGCAGCTATGACGAGGACAACCTCGACGCTCGCGCGGACTTCGCCGGAGATTTCGGGATCTTTGACGACGAGACCGCCCTCCATCTCGAAAGGGAATCGAAACGGCTCTTCGAAGAGACCAATTATGGCATTGTCGGGATGTGCGGCGGCGGCGGCTTCGGGGATGTCTTCGCCCTCCCGGCTTGCTGGGTGAAAGGCCAGCCACAGGGCATCAGGAGGATGGAGGACTGGCTCATGGCGCATCTCCTCCACCCCGACTACATCCTCGAGCTCTTCGACCTGCAGTGCGGAATCGCCCTGAAAAACCTCGAGATCTACAGGCAGGCTGTCGGCGATCGTGTCCAGGTCGTCTGGCTGAGCGGGACCGACTTCGGTACGCAGAACGGCCCCTTCGCCTCGGTCGACACCTACCGCGAACTCTACAAGCCCTTCCACAGGAAACTCAATGACTGGGTGCACGCCAATACCGGATGGAAAACCTTCTACCATTGCTGTGGATCCATCGTGCCCTTGCTGGACGACTTCGCCGAGTCCGGCATCGACATCCTCAATCCGGTGCAGTGCTCGGCGGCGGGCATGGAACCTGGCTTCCTGAAAGAGCGCTATGGAGACAAGTTCGTCTTCTGGGGCGGCGGCGTGGATACCCAGCAGACGCTTCCCTTCGGTACTCCGGCCGAGGTCAGGGAGGAAGTCAGGGAACGGCTGGAGACCTTCGCGCCGGGTGGGGGTTACGTGTTCAACAGCATACACAACATCGTGGGGAAGACGCCGGTCGAGAACATCGTGGCCTTCTTCGAGGCCTTCAGGGAGTTCAACAGCGGGAAGTAGGTCTCAGGGGGACGCAGGCTTCCGCTACGGCCACAGGCTCCGCGCGCTGTTGGCGCAGTCCAACCCTCCATGCTAGCCTGCGGCCTCCATGAAAGCTGCCGATAGGGGCGCGCCCCGCCTCCTTTTCCTCCTCCTCGTTCTTGCATTCTGCCTCTCCGCCGAGGCCGAATCCGGCCCCGCTCCGCAGCTCTCCGCCGAGGCGAAACTGTCCGTAGTCACCATGTGGCCCGGCGCGGAGATCTACAGCGCCTTCGGCCACAGCGCATTCAGGGTTCAGGATTCCGGGTCGGGGATCGACCTCCTGTTCAACTATGGCACCTTCGATTTCGAGGATCCGCTCTTCGTGCCCCGCTTCATAAAGGGCGAGCTCAATTACTGCCTGAGCGTCTACCCTTACAAGGCCTACTACGACTTCAACCTATCCACGGAAAAGCGCCGCTGGCACGAGCAGGTCCTCGACCTCGATCGGGGGCAGGCCGATGCGCTCTACCGCTTCCTCACGAAGAACGCCCTTCCCGAGAACCGCTACTACCGCTACGACTTCATCAAGGACAACTGCGCAACCAGGATCGACGATGCCCTCGCGAAGGCCCTCGGTCCATCCTATGCCTTGGGAAAGGATCCGGTGACGAGGGCGGGGGCGACCTATCGCGACCTCATCGACGAATACGTGGCCGGCCGGCCCCTCTACCTCTTCCTTTTCTCCTTCGTCCTCGGGCGTGCCTCGGACCACGTCGTAACAACGAGGGAGGCCACCTTCGTGCCCCTCCACCTCATGAGGGCCCTCGATTCGGCCACGTTGCAAGCGGGAGGCTCGACCCGACCGCTCGTGCGCTCGTCTTCGCGCCTCTATGAGCCGAAGGCCTTTTCGGATTTCTCCACTCCCTGGATCGACCCCGGCTTCCTGCTCTGGCCCCTTGCCCTCGTGGTCCTCATCCTGACCGGCTCTTCGATCCTGGGCTGGCGCAGGGGCCGGACGGCGCGGCGCAGGCTGGTCCCCGCCGACTTGGTCCTATTTATGATGATCGGCCTGGCCGGCGCCATCTGCTTCTACCTGGAATTCCTGTCGGTCCATTCGGCGACCAAGGGCAACCTCAACCTCATCTGGCTCTGGCCCTTCCATTTCCTCGCAGCCTGGTGGTGTCTCTCGCGTAGACCCTCGCGACTGCGGACAATCTACTTCGGGCTTGCTGCCATAGCCGCGCTGCTCCCCCTCGTCGCCTGGCCTTTCTGGCCCCAGGGCATGGATAGCCGCCTGATCCCCCTCCTCCTCATGGTCGCGGCGCGCTCCCTGAGGTTGGCCCTGCCCTTTTGACGACGGCCGCGAATTTCGCTACTATGGCCAATCCTTTCGTCCCGAGGTCGTCCATGGCAGACAAGATCACTCCCCGCGCCACTGATTATTCGCAGTGGTACATAGATATAGTCCTTAATGCGAAGCTCGCGGACTACAGCCCCGTCAAGGGTTCCATGGTCATCCGCCCGCGGGGCTACGCCATCTGGGAGCGCATCCAGGCCGAGATGGATCGCCGCTTCAAGGAAACAGGCCACGAGAACGCCTACTTTCCCCTCCTGATTCCCATGAGCTTCCTGCAGAAGGAGGCCGACCACGTGAAGGGCTTCAAGCCCGAACTGGCTGTCGTCACGCACGCAGGGGGCGAGGAGCTGGAGGAGCCCTACTGCATCCGGCCAACCTCCGAGACCATCATCTGGGCCATGTACAAGAACTGGATCCAGAGCTGGCGCGACCTCCCGCTTTTGTACAACCAGTGGGCCAATGTCATGCGCTGGGAAAAGCGCACGCGCCTCTTCCTCCGCACCTCGGAGTTCCTCTGGCAGGAGGGTCATACCGCCCACGAAACGCAGAAGGAAGCCGAGGAAGAGGCCCTGCGCATGGTGGAGGTCTACCGCGATGTGGTCGAACGCCACCTCTGCGTGCCCGTACTGATGGGCATGAAGAGCGAGGCTGAAAAGTTCGCTGGCGCCGTGCACACGCTGTCCATCGAGGCAATGATGCAGGACAAGAAGGCCCTCCAGGCGGGCACCTCGCACTACCTCGGGCAGAACTTCGCCAAAGCCTTCGACGTCCAGTTCCAGAACCGCGAGGGCAAGCTCGAGCACGTCTACGCAACGAGCTGGGGAACCTCTACGCGCCTCGTAGGAGCCGTCATCATGACGCACTCCGACGACAAGGGCCTGGTGCTGCCGCCCTCGCTCGCGGTGGACCAGGTCGTTATCGTACCAATACTGAGGAATGACTCCAAGGTGGCGGTGATCGCGCACGCGGAGGGACTCCTGGCCACGCTCAAGGCCGCGGGAGTGCGCGCGAGGCTCGACTCCGACGACAGCCAGTCGCCAGGCTGGAAATTCGCGGAGTGGGAGATGCGCGGGGTACCCCTCCGCGTCGAGGTGGGACCCAAGGACATGGCAGCCGGCCACGTGATGTTCGCCCGCCGCGACACGGGCGAGAAATTCACTGTTCCGGCAGGCGAGATCGGGACGAAGGCGGTCGAGGTCCTCGAGGCCATCCAGAAGAACCTCTTCGAGCGCGCGAAGAAATTCCGCGACGACAACACGCATGAAATAACCAACTATGATGACATGAAGGCCTTCTTCGGGCTTGCGGGCGAGGACACTGCCGCCAACGAAGTTGGCGAGGGTACGGCCAACGCAAAAGGTGGTTTCGCCGACGCCCTGTGGTGCGGGGATGCCGTCTGCGAGGCCCGGCTCAAGGCCGAGACGAAGGCCACCATCCGCTGCCTGCCGCACGACAGGCAGGAGGGGATTCACGGCAGCTGCGCGTTATGCGGCGCCCCCGCCCGCCACAGGGCGATCTTCGCGCGGGCCTACTGAGCGGCCGAATGCGCCAGAAGCGCGCAACGACAAGGGCAATCATCGTGGCCCTGGCTGCGGTGCTTGTCCTTCTCTCCTGCGCCAGGCGGGAGGCAGCAGTCCCGGAGGCTGTGGCCCCTCCCCCACCCCCCGACCTTTCGTGGCCTATAGAGGAGACACGGACCTTCGTGGCGGGGCCGGATGGAGTATCAGCGCTGCTGCCTGCCGTCGTGGACGGAGACCCTGCCGAGGGTCCCTCGCAGCGGGTCGCTGCCCTCGCCGCGAGCGACGCCACGGCCTCGCACGCAGCGGAAGCGGCAGCCCTCGTGGAGGGCTGGGGAACGGCTCTCATCCGTTCCAGTGGGGTGGAAGGGCGCATCATCCTCGACGCGGTTTTCCAGACGGAGTTCAGGGCGCTCCGCGTGGGCGGCATGTGGCCCGCGGGCGAGGGCTTCCTCATCCACCTCTTCCACGATCCCTTCACCGAGGACGAGGCGCCGGCAGGCCAGAGTCCAGCCTCGAGCCTTTTCATGCTCACGGATGGGGGGCTCGCGGCACGCGAGCTCCCCGACTCAGGCGCCGAGCCCGGCAGCACCTGGAATCTCTTCGCCTTCCTGCCCGATCCGAACCACAAGGATGGCTGGCTTGCCCAGTTCCGCAACTCGGAGGGAGAGCAGGCCAGGAGCAGCTATCTCCGCTACGCGAGCCTCGGCAACGGCCACGCAGGAGTGCTCACGCGGGTGCAGTTCGAGCAGGCCCTTAGGCCGGTGCCCCTCCGTGACGCGCCGAAGGAACTCAGGCTTGCGGTGCTGAGCCTCGGGGAGGAGGCAGGGAACTCTGCGATCATACGGATGGCCGACTCCGGAGCCGCTGCCTCCTGGTATTCCTTCGGGACCGACCCCTCGGGCGGGAGGGAGATCCACGCGTGGAGGGATGGCTACGGCACCGTCATAGCCCTCGTCCAGACCGGGAAATACGCAATTGCGATGGACGGAGTGGCGCGCGTCGGTGAGCTCCAGATCCCGCGCGAGGGGGCATTCTGGACAGGCCTCGCCTTTTTCGGAATCCCGGAGGCAAGGGAGGGAGAGGCGGAAACCAGGCCGTCGACGCTCCTTCTCGTGGCATCCTGGGAAAGCGCTTCGGAATCAGGTCTCGTGACCACGGCTGCGGCACGGCCCTGAGGCGCGCGCTACAATGATGGCATGAGTACGCAGCGACACCGCGCCCCCTCGGTCATCCTCGCCCTCCTCCTCGGCAGCGCTGCGGCCTTCGGGGCCGGATTCACGAGCGTCGATCCGGGTATGGGCGTCATCTACATCCCCACCCCCGACCTCCTCGACGCCAAGGGCTACCTGTCTGGCGGCCCCCAGCTCCTTACGAATTTCCTCGCGGTCGGATCGACCTTCACCTTCGACGGGATCCTCTCCTGGGAGCCGGGACTCATCTTCTACTACGGCTACGACCTCTGGGACGAATTCAACGGAAGGGTCCTGCCCACCGAGCAATCCTGGCGCACGAGCTTCACCATGGCCTTCCTCGTCCGGGCCCCCCTGGTGGGGACAGTCCGCTTCGCGAAGGTCTGGAACCTTGCCTTCGGGCTGGGGCCGGCCTTCAACCTCCGCTACGGCATCCTCGCCTCGATGTCCGAGGCCGACGCCGCCACGGCGAAAGCGGAGATCCCCAAAATAAACAATTGGTTCTATGCCAACCAGCGCTGGTTCCAGCCCGAGACCTTCCTGCGCCTTGGATACAGGCTTACCGACCGCGTCGACTTCTATTTCACGGCCCTGGCCTGCTGGCCGGCCTA
>JBMOIK010000261.1:0-6113 GCA_049317365.1 Rectinemataceae bacterium
AGCCCTTCCATGTCTACATCAAGGCCTCCGAGATCGTCTTCATGATGGATTTCCTCGAGAACCCCGGTCTCCTCCGCGCAGCCCTTGAAGGCGCAGGCCTTTTCGCGGCCCTCGAGGAAGCCTGGCAGGGAGCCCTCGGCAGGGCCTGAGCCGCGCGGTTCCTTATCAAGATTCCCCAATCCGGCTATACTCTGCTGCCATGAAGCTTCCGGATCTCGATCACTGGTTCTGTGAACTCCTCGATCCCGACGCCCTTGCAGCTGTGGATGATTCCCTCAACGGCCTCCAGGTGGGCCGCTCAGACAGCGACATTTCGAAGGTGGCCTTTGCCGTCGATGCATCCCTTGAAACAATCCGCCGTGCCGCCGAATCTGGTGCCCAGGTCCTCTTTGTGCACCATGGCCTCTTCTGGGGCAAGCCGGTCCGCATCGAGGGCTTCATGCGTGAGCGGATCAAGCTCCTCTTCGATGCTGACCTTGCGCTCTGGGCCTGCCACCTTCCCCTGGACCGGCACGCGGAAGTCGGGAACAACGCAGTGCTGGCCGGGCTCCTTGGCCTCAGCGACCGCGAACCCTTCGGCGCCTACCACGGAGTCAAGATCGGCTATCGCGGCAGTTTCCCGGAGCCTGTCAGCCTCGAAGAGGTCATCGCACGGATCCTGCCCGACGGCAGTCGCCCTGGTTGCATCATAGCCTCGGGGCCAGCTGTCCTCAGGACAGCCGCCGTCGTTTCTGGGGGTGCCGCCTTCGAGGTCGGCCAGGCCATCGCGGCAGGGATAGACCTCTATGTGACCGGGGAGCCGAGCCACTCGGTCTACGGCATGGTGGTGGAGTCGGCCACGACCTTTCTTTCCGCCGGCCACTACGCCACCGAGGTCCACGGCCCGAAGGCTGTCGCCGCCCTCCTGTCCAGCCAGACCGCCCTCGGGACGGTCTTCATCGACGTACCCACGGGCCTCTGATACGGGCCTTCATACCGACCGCAAAGGAAAGCACATGGGAACCAGCGCCAAGCGAAGCCTCCTGCCCTTCGTCCTCACCGCAGCCATCCTGGTCCTTGACCAGGTAACCAAGTACCTCATAGTCATGAACATCAAGCTCGGTACGATCGGATGGAGCGCCTTCGGTGACTTCTTCTGGCTGGTCAGGCAGCAGAACACCGGCATAGCCTTCTCGATGGGGGACAACCTGGCGGTCGAAATCCGCAGGGTGCTCTTCATCGCCCTGCCCCTCCTCCTGATCGTGGGCTTGCTCGTCTATTATTTCCGCTCTGACGAGCCCACGAAATTCCAGCGCTGGACGATAGCGGGCATCGTGGCCGGCGGCCTGGGCAATCTCGTCGACCGGATCTTCCGGCCCTCCGGCGTAGTCGATTTCCTGTCCTTCAGGTTCTACGGGCTCTTCGGCCTCGAGCGCTGGCCCACCTTCAATGTCGCGGACGCGAGTACGGTCTGCTCGGTGATCCTCCTCGCCATTTCCCTCATCTTCGCGAAGGAAGGCATCGGCCAGGCTGGAAGCGGCGCCAAGGATGGCGACGGCGCGGGGAAGAGGGCAAAATGAACAGCATTGATACCTTCGCCCGGCTCGGCATCCGCCTTCCCGAGGTCCTCCTTCCCGCCGCTGGCTCCGATCTCCAGCGCTGGGCTGTCGTCGCCTGCGATCAGTACTCCTCGGAGCGCGGTTACTGGGAGCGGGTCAAGGCCTTTGTAGGCGATGCGCCGTCCACGCTCGAGCTGGTCTTTCCCGAGTGCTACCTCGAGGATGCGGACAGGAAGGAGCGGGTCACCGGGATCCAGGCTGCGATGCGGGAAGCCCTGGCGAAGGGAGCCATGGCCAGCCGGGGGCCGGGCTTTGTCCTGGTCGAGCGCTTCACGCCCTACGAGAAGGAAAGCAGGAAGGGCCTTTTGATGGCCGTCGACCTCGAAAAGTACCAATTCGGAAAGGATTCAAAGTCCCTCATAAGGCCGACCGAGGGAACCATCGTGGAGCGCCTGCCTCCCCGCATGGACATCCGCCGCGGCGCCCCCCTGGAACTGCCGCATATCATGCTCCTCGTGGACGATCCGGAGCGCAGCATCATCGAGCCCCTCTACGCGCGCCGCGAGCGTTTTCCGAAGCTCTATGACTTCGACCTGATGCTCGGTGCCGGCCACGTGCGAGGCTGGCAGGTGAAGGACGAGATGAGCCTGGATGGCATCGCCGCTGCCCTGGAGAAGTTATCTGATCCCGAAGCCTTCCGCTTGAAGTACGGCAAGGATGAGCTCCTCCTCTTCGCCGTCGGTGACGGCAACCACTCCCTGGCCACGGCCAAGGCGATCTGGGAGGAGACCAAGGCGAGCCTCCCTCCTGGCGATCCCCTTCTGGCCGATCACCCGGCGCGGTTTGCCCTGGTGGAGCTCGTCAACATCTATGACGAGGGTCTTCCCTTCCACCCCATCCACCGAGTCCTCTTCGGCGGAAGCCTCGAGATGTTCCACGAGCTGCTCAATGGAGGGAACTACGAGAAACGGGGCCAGCACGTGGCACAGGCCGAGGAGGTCTACCCCCTCGTGGATTCTCCGGAGGAGGGAGTCCACAAGATCGGCCTCGTGAGCGAGGGACGGAAGGCCTGCCTCTCCATCCTCAACCCCACCCACAATCTTGCGGCAGGTACCATCCAGGAGATCCTCGACGAACTCCTCAAGCGGAACCCGAAGGTATCAATTGATTACATCCACGGCACAGAAAGCCTCGGGGCCCTCGCCATGAAACCGGGCAACCTCGGCTTCTATCTCCCACCCATCGACAAGTCCAGCTTCTTTGCCACCGTCATCCGTGACGGCGTGATGCCGCGGAAGACCTTTTCCATGGGTGAGGCACCGGAGAAGCGCTTCTACGTCGAAGCCAGGAAGATCGTGCCCTAGGACCCTGCCTGCCCGGTGGCCCCGGTGGGCTTCGTCTGAGGTCCCTCAGTCGGCCTGGTCCAGACCTTCGCCCGTTCCGCCGCCGGGTCCGTCCAGGGCGAGGAGCTTCGGGTAGACGGCAAAGGCATAGAAGAAGCGGAAGGCCGATACCAAAAGTGCTGTGCTCATCAGGACATAGAAATTATAAAGGATTTCTGGCGGGACGAGGCCGGAGCTCCGAAGCAGGATCCCGGCGGTGATCATGATGCCCATCATGATGTAGCCCTTGGCGTCGAAGAAGGAGAAGAGGCTGGGCTTCGCGAGTTCGAGGGACCGGATGCGCGAGATGTGCTTGAAGGAAACCTTCGCGAAGACGAGGATGAAGAATCCGAGGCCCAGGACGACGTCGATGGCAAGGTGGAGCATGAAGAGCTGATCGTTGGCGTCGAGCCAGACGAGCCCCCTGCCCCCGAGCATAAAGCTCGCGAAGGTCTACACGAGGCCTGCGACCAGGAGGAGGTAGCGCTTGGGCACGCCCGGCTTGAAGCGGTGCATGAAGCCGGTGGGGCCTTCGCGGTGCTGCATGCGGCGATGGTAGCGCGTGGCAGCTTGGGGATTCAAGGTGAGGTGGGGATGATGGCGGAACGGAGCATTCTTCGCGGAGCATCCACAGCCGTGAGGGTCCTCTTTGATACTTCGGTGATCGTGCCCGCCCGGGAGGGCCACGCAAGCGATGAACCCCAGGCTTGGGGACGGCCGTCCCGCGCTCAGAAGCGGAGCAGCCGCTCGAGGAAGAGCTTCATGAAGCGCTCCGAATCGAGCTGCGAGGGTAGGTTGATGCTGCGACGGCCCTCGACTTTCGGGAGGCCTCCCGGGAGTCGTCGGTCATGTATGCTGCCCGAGCGAAGGCCAGAGGGACGGACAGACAGAGAACAGGGTCGCTCGTCGAAGAGGGTCGGATCGATGAGCCAGGAGGCTGCGACCACATCCCAGGGGAAGAAGCCTTTCGCCTTGAAAAAGACCCTCCTGTTGAGCGCGAGCCAGGGGCCGATGGCCTTCGCGAGGTGACGGGCCATGGGGCTGTCGTGGTCCATGACCCTCTGCAATTCCGCCTCGCGGAAAACCGCCTGGGAACAGACATCCATGGTGATGAGGGTCGTTGGTACGGGGGCCTCAAGGACCGCTGCCGCTGCCCGGCCGTCAAGGTGGAAATTCAGCTCCCCGAAAAAGGAAAAGGGCTTGAAACAGAGGGAGCCGCCCATGACCACAAGCTCCCGCAGATTGGGGGCGAAGGCGGGATCCATGGCCATGGCCGTGGCGATGTTAGTGAGAGGTCCCAAGGCCAGGAGGGAGATCTCTCCTGGGCTCTTTCGTACTGTCTCGATCAGGAAGTCGACTGCCTCGTTCGGTCTTCCAAGCTCCTTCCTCGACCCAGCGCCTTTGTGCAGGGGGACAGTCACGCCGGCGAGGCCGAGGAGTTCCTGCGCCACGGCGAAGCCCCTGTCCACTGGCACATTGCCGAAGGTCACGGTAAGGCCCTCCACCGTGAGCTCCGGGGAGGCCAGGAGGACGAGGAGGGCCAGACCATCGTCGACATCGCGGCTCGGCACGCCCGTCGCCGGATCGGTGTCGATGAGGAGACGCCTTTTCACTGCATTTTCTTGGAGGGCTGTAGTGCTGGAGGTCATCGGTTCCATGCCTTGATTGTAGTTCATGGAAGACAGCAGAAGGTGTATTCAGAATCCCTGGAACAGGAAATCCAAGGCCAGGGCGATGGTTCTGTGCTCTGATTCAAGATTGGCGACAGGGGAGCCCAGTACCCGGGTTGGTACGGCGGCGATTTGGGGCGTGTCGAGCATGCAGGAGATTCCCTCGATCGTGAGGAGCGGTGTCGGGCGAAGCGGAATGGGGCCACCTTCCAGGATATCCGCTCTTTGGAGCGAAATGACGATGCGCGCTACCAGATCATCGAGGAAGGGGCTCTGGACATTCAGGAGGAAGGGGGCGACTGCGAGGCAGCAGAGTTCCTGAGTCACGGCGAAAGCCCTGTCCATTGCTACCTTGCTGTCGGATCTCCAGGATCTCGGCTAAAAGCCGCTCGAAATAGTCTTCGTCGAGATAGCTCCCGTTCTCCAGACGCTTTCGATCGAGCACATAGCCCTTGATCGCGAACTCGCGCAGCACCTGCGTCGCCCATTGACGGAACTGGGTGGCGCGGACCGAGTTCACCCGATAGCCCACGGAGATGATGGCATCGAGGTTATAGAACTGGGTGAGATAGCTTTTCCCGTCCGATGCGGTATTCCGGAATTTCCAGACTACTGCCGATTCCAGCAGCTCCCCCGCCTGAAAGATATTCCCGAGATGCTCGCTGATGGTCCGTATGTCGACCGCGAACAATTCCGCCATCAGCTTTTGCGTCAGCCACACCGACCCGTCATCGTAGCGGGCTTCGATGCTCTGTTCTCCCGCCTGCCCGGTGAAGATCAGAAACTCGGCGGTACTGTTGCGGATAAGAATTGCCTTATGTGCCATCACCATCCTCACTTGATTCCAGAGGGTCCGACCCCAAGATCCATCATCTCCTGTCGACATTTTGCTATTATCTCGACATGATAAAAAGCTCACATCGAAAATTCATCCAATTTGCGGCACGATCATCGGTGGGCATAGACTTGAAATAGCGCCGTGGCCTTCTCCGTCAAGGCATAGCGCTGCAAGGGGCTGTGAGGCTTGTCAGGCAGGGTTTGGCACACTAAACCCGCATTGATGAGCGGGAGAATGAACCGGTTGAAGTTGAACCGATGGTTCGATACTTCCAGCATCGAGAAAATGGCCTGCTTCGCGAGAGCATTGTCAGTCAGGAGTCGCAGAATATTCTCGAACTGCTCAAGAAGTTCTTCATCAGCAGCTTGGACAGTGACTTGGGCAGTAGCTTGGGCAGTAGCTTGGTTAGCGGCTTCAATCGGCCGCGCAAACACCAGGTCCCTGATCGCGTCGCGCAGGACCGGCAGGGGGGCAGACGATGATCGCTCCGTCGTATCCTCATTCTGAAAAGTCGGATGCGGTTTCAGAACAACGCTGAACCAAGTCCTGTCCTCATCCGTTTCAAAGAGTGCCTCTGGAGACCCATTCTGGAGCAGGGCGGCCTTGACCATCTGGATACCGGTCAATCGTCCCTCGGTCAGTTTGATCTCCTTGAGGAAGTCACCCAGGCGACGGTTGCGGTAGC
>JBMOIK010000262.1:0-6111 GCA_049317365.1 Rectinemataceae bacterium
GACGCCCACGTGCCGAAGCAGTACATCGTCGAGCCCCCCTCCATCGACCTGACCCTCGGCGAATACCTCGTCGCCTCGAAGGTCCCGATGCTTGCGATCTCCGAGACCCAGAAGTTCGGCCATGTCACCTACTTCTTCAATGGCAACCGCCAGGGGAAGTTCTCCGCACAATACGAGGACTACGTCGAGATCACCTCGGATGTCCTGCCCTTCGAACAGAGGCCCTGGATGAAGTGCGCCGAGATCGCCGACCGCGTCATCGAGGCTGTCGGTTCCGAAAAGTACCAGTTCATACGGCTCAACTTTCCCAATGGTGACATGGTAGGCCACACAGGGAACTACCAGGCCGTCGTCTGTTCCCTCGAGGCCATGGACATCCAGATAGGCCGCATCCGCAGGGCTGTCGAGAGGGCGGGGGGGATCCTCCTCGTCTCCGCCGATCATGGCAATTCAGATGACATGTACGAGCACGAGAAGAAGGGCGGAGAGGTATCCCGGAAACCCGACGGCAGTCCCCGCGCCAAGACCAGCCATTCCCTCAACCCCGTGCCCTGCCTCCTTCATGATCCGGGATACGCGGGCGAGTATTCGAAGGAACTCCGCGACGGGTCCGAGGGAGGCACGCTCGGCATTTCCAGCCTTGCGGCAACCATCATTGAATTGCTTGGATTTGTCCCTCCCGAGGGCTATGATCCCTCGGTCCTCGCAATGGCAGGCCCCGCGCGATGATGGAGGTCGAGCTGAAGGCCCGCGTATCCGATCCTGAGGCGACCAGGAAGCGCCTCGAGTCCTTCTGCCGCCTCGACCGCGATTTCGACAAGCACGATGCCTACTGGCAGGGTCCCCAGCGGCATGCGGACGGTGACACGCGCGGCTTCAGGCTCCGGACCGATGGAGGGGACTCCTTCGTCACCTTCAAGAACAAGCGTCTTGAGGGTGGCATCGAAGTCAACTGCGAGCGGGAGTTCACGGTCTCCGACCAGTCGGCCTTTGTCGAATTCGCCTGGCGCCTCGGCTGCGAGCCCCACTTCGAGAAACGGAAGCGAGGCAGCCGCTTCGAGGCTGTGGCGGGGGCAGCATCCGGGACGTCCATCGGCCTCGAACTCGCCGAGATAGAGGGAATTGGGTGG
The DNA here is from genome assembly GCA_049317365.1 of Rectinemataceae bacterium. Lineage (GTDB taxonomy): Bacteria > Spirochaetota > Spirochaetia > Treponematales > Rectinemataceae > CAIJMU01. Next base: position 1,131 of record JBMOIK010000262.1, read on the forward strand.
TTCCTCGAGATCGAGGCCCTCGTTCCCGAAAACGACCCAGGCGCCGTTGCCCGGGCCCAGGCTGAGATCCGTGGCTTGCTGGCCGAGGCTGGCATCGGGGAGGACGCCATCGAGCCGCGCTTTTACTCGGAGCTCCTCATGGAAGCGGGGCGGGTGGCGCGGTGATGAGCCCCTGGCGGGTCGCAGCCGCGCCCTACCAGTACCTGCCATAGAAGGCCTTCGCCTGGCCCGGGGGCACCAGTGCCCTTCCGGGCACCCGCTCGAGGTTCCGAAGCTCAAGGGACAGGCCGCCCCGGTCCACGCAGACCTTCCCTGTAATGATGAAGGGCCTTTCCTCGAAGAGGAGAGCCCCGAAGCGGCGGTAGGTATCCGGGAAGAGTACCGCCTCGTAGATCGCCGTCTCGTCCTCGAAGCTCACGAACTCCATGGGAAGCTCACCCTGTGCGAGCAGCTCCTTTGCGGTCACCGGCCAACCGACCAGGCGCACGACACGCCCCTCCTGGGACTCTAGATCGCGGGCAAGGACCCGGTGCGAGGCCAGGGCCCCGGGCCAGAGCTCAAGGGGGTGGACCGTCAAGGTCGTACCAATACGTCGCATCTGGCCTTCGAGGAAGCTGCGGCGGGAGACTCCGGCACATTTCCATTCCGGTTCGCAGCTGTCCGGAGGGGATCCGGGCAGCTCGAGAGCCTCCTCGGTGAATGCGGTCCTGGATGCGGCACCGTATGGCTGGTCCTGGAAGAGACTGCCCGCTCCTCGGGCGTCGCCGCGACCCGATGCCTCCCTTGTCGCGGCGAAGGACAGGATGCACAGGAGCTTATCTGGACGTCGAAGCCCGGGCGAAAGGCTGTCGAGGGCCCCCGATTCCGCGAGGGCCTCCGCATCGTCGCGGGCGGGCCAGACCCGCCGGGCGAAGTCCAGGGCCGAGGCAAAGGTTCCAGATAGCGCCCGTTCCGCAACGATACGGTCCATGCAGGCCTCCGAGAGTCCTCCGATCGACTCCAGCCCGAAGCGGATAGTACCAACACTGCCTACTGACCTCCTGCCGCTGTCCTGTACCGAGGGAGGGAGGAGGGCCAGGCCCATGCGGCGCGCCTCGCTGGCGTAGGCCAGGATGCCGTAGTAGCCGCCGCGGTTGGACATCACGGCGGCCATGAACTCGGCAGGGTGGTGGGCCCGGAGCCAGGCGCTCCTGAAGGAGAGTCTGGCGTAGGAGGCCGAGTGTGCCTTCACGAAGCTGTAGCCGGCGAAGGACTGGATCATGTCCCAGATCTCCGCGATCTTCGCATCGTCCACGCCGCGCGCGCGCGCGCCATCCTGGAATTTCGGGAGCCAGGAATCGAGGCGTGTGACCGCGTCCTTTTTCGACAGGACCTTCCGCATGCCGTCGGCCTCGGCAGGCGTGAAGCCAGCGAGGGCCACGGCGACCTTGCTCACGTCCTCCTGGTAGCACATGAGCCCGTAGGCCTCGTCGAGGATGCCCGACAGGAGGGGGTGGATGTGCGTCCAGGGCTTTCCGAGGTGGCGGTCGATGTACTCGTTGATATACCGGTTCGCGGCGGGCCGGATGATCGATGAGTGGATGACGAGATGGGCGAAATCACCGGCACCGGTCTTCTTCTGGAGGAGCCGCATCGCGGGGGACTCGACATAGAAGACGCCCATCGTGTCGCCCCTCGCCATCAGCTCGATGGTCTCGGGGTCGTCCTCGGGCCGGGAGCAGGGGTCGGGGCCCTCGGCGACAGTGGCACTGGCGTCCCGCACCACCGCCAGCGACCTGTTTCCAAGCAGGTCTATCTTTATCAGTCCCGCCGCCTCGACGCCCTCCTTGTCCCAGGCAGTGACGCGGATTCCGCTGCCAGTCTTAAGTAGTGGTACGATGTCGTGCAATGCGCCCGGCACGATGACGACGCCCCCGGAGTGGGTTCCGATGTTGCGCGGAAAACCCTCGATGCGTGCGGAGAGCTCCGTGATGGCCTTCCACGTGGGCTCGGCATCGCGCGCCGCGCCGGCAGGATCGTGCGACAGCCCGCGTTCGTGGCCGCCAATCTCGGAATCGGGAAGCCCGAAGGCACGCGCCGTCTCGCGGAGGGCCCCGCGATGGCGGAAGGTCACGTGGTTGGCGACCCGAGCCGTGTGGGCTTCGCCGTAGCGTTGTACGACATCGGCCAGGAGTGCGTCCCGCTCGTCCCAGGCGAAGTCGACATCGATGTCGGGTGGGTCGCTGCGTCCCGGATTCAGGAAGCGCTCGAAGTAGAGGTCGTGGCGGAGGGGATCGACATCGGTGATCTCGAGGGCCCAGGACACGATGCTTGCTGCCGCGCTGCCCCGTCCGCAGGTCCGAGAGGCGCGGCCGACGATGTCGCGGACGACGAGGAAATAGTCGGCAAATCCCTTCTCCGAGATGATGCCGAGCTCGTAGTCGATGCGGGCACGGTAGGCATCAGGAATCGAGCCGAGGCGCTTTGCGGTGCCAGCCAAGGTGAGGTCCCGAAGCAGCCCGGCAGCCCCTCCGGGATGGTCGGTCGGCCAGGCGGGGAAGTGCCAGAGCTCGAAGAGGCTGTCGAGGCTGCAGGCCTCGGCGACGGCTTCGTTGTTCACAATTGTTTCGGGCAGGTCGCGGAAGGTCTCCGCAAGCGCTGCCGGAGACCCGAGGCAGGCCAGAGCGGGAGCGAGTTCCGTGTCGTCCACCTCGTAGATGGTGGCTGTCTTTCCGATCGCGACGAGGAGACGCTGGACCTCGCGGTCGGCGGGCGAGAGGAAGGAGACCCCTGCCCCCGCTACGACCTTGAGGCCGTTCGCCGCAGCGCCTGCGAGAAGCTTTTTCCAGGAGCCCTTCGCAGCGGCGGGGAGGAGGGCGTAGCGCCCGGCCTGTCCCCGCCAGGCGTCGAGGAGCCTGGCGTCGGTGCTGAGCGCGATGACGGTGTCGCCGGCCTCGGCGAGCGTGCGGGCAAGGCCCGGCAACGTGGATGTGGAATCGGCTCCACCACCGGGAAGGCAGAGTGCCCTTTCCGTTAGGATCCTCGAGATCGCGGAGAAACCCCGCCGGTCTTTCGCAAGAATGATGCAATTATCATGAACAAGCAGCGGCTTCCCGTCTGTGTAGCCGAGTTCCACCCCGGCTATGGGCCTGATCCCGGCCTTATGTGCGGCCTCGTAGAAGGCCGGCATGCCGAAGACCCCCTCCCGGTCGGTCACCGCAAGGGCCGTGTAGCCCAGGCGCGAGGCCTCCGCCGTGAGCCTTGCTGGCGGGATGGTCCCGAAGTGAAAGGAATAGCAGGTATGAAGGGGGAGGGGAATGATCATGCCCCGGCCTTGGCCGCGGCCCTGGCCGAGGCCCCGATCGCCTGCGGGAGGGACAGTCCTCCCGCGGAACCGATGGCGTCGGTCCCGTAGCGGCGGCGGACAGCGTCGAGGGCCCCCTGGAGGCGGCCAAGCCGGGCCTCCATCGGTGTAAATAGGTCGAGTTCGGGCCCGGCCGAGGCGAACTCCGAAAGCTCGAGGGCCAGGCTGCGCACGCGGGTGCGGCGGGTCCTCGCGCGCGCGAGGAGGGATCCGATGGCAGTTCCGAGTTCGTCGTCGCGGAGGAGGGGCCGGGACAGGCGCACCGAGGCTGTGCCCGCCTCGCCATCCGAGAATCCGAGCCTGAGTCCGAGCCTCCCCACACCAAGGCCCTCGCGCCGCATCGAGAAACCAAGGTCGGAGGCAAGTTTCCGCAGCGCCCGTACGAGGAACTCAGGGTCGGCACTGTCCGGTTCCAGGGTCACCGAGCCGGAAATGCGGCGCCGTTCCGGAGGCTCGGGGTCGACGGCTGAAGCCTCAAGGAGGGCCGCCCGGTCGCGGAGGGCCGGCCCCCGCGGCCCGAGGGCCCGGGCCGAAAGCTCGTCGAGATCGCCCAAGGCGCCGATCTCCTCGATCTCGAGCATCCTGAGCCTGTCGCGGAGGAGGGGGCCGATTCCCGGCAGGAGTTCCACGGGCTGCCTCCGCAGGAGGCCACGCTCCTCCCCCTCCTCGAGGGCGATGAACCCAGTTGGGCGCATCACCCTCGTGGCAACCTTCGACACGGTCTTTGTCGAGGCGAGGGCCAGCACAGGGAGGAGGCCCGTCTTCTCGAGTACCTCGCGGCGGAGCTTTGCCACCCCGTCGACAGCCTCGCCCCAGAGTCCGCGCGTTCCCCGGAAATCGACGAAAAGATGTCCCGTCCCGGCGCGCTCCACGAGGGGGCTGAAATTCGAGGCGATGCGGAAGAGTTCGGCGTCGGCCCTTTCGTAGAGCCCGGGCCTCGATTCGATGATGACGAGTTCCCGCAACTGCCTGTGCGCATAGTCGAGGGACATGCCACGCCTGAGTCCCGCGCGGTGGGCCTCGGGCGAGAGGTCGAGGCAGACGGGCCGGTTCCGGCCGACGTTGCCGACCGCGAAGGGTCGTCCCCTGAGCCCGGGGTCGAGGCCCTCCTCGACCGCTGCCATCAGTCCGACGAGGTTGAGGTGGAGGATGGTTCCGCTTGCCACAGTGATGCCTCGTCCTTGAATGGACTAATTGTGATGATATCGCCACGGCCAGCCCTCGGCCCGGCTGCGGTGGGGGCAGCGCCGACCTCGCGGCCGGGGAAAACACCACCCGCGATGCCCGCCCCGGCGAGCAGCTGTCCGAGATCGCGCGCATTCGCCACTGCCTGTCCGCGCGCGTGGTTGTTGAAGTAGATCCTGAGCTTCTTCGCGCGCGCTGCCATGGCCTGGATGCGGGGCAGCCAGGACGCCAGGTCCTCCCGCGAGTAGAGCCAGTCGTAGCGGCCCCGCGAGTCGCCGTTCCACCAGTCCTGCGCGTTGCGCCCGTGGAAGCGCAGGTAGGCCGTGTCCGCCGTCACGATGTCCGCGACCGGGGGGAGTCCCTCAAGGCGCGGCAGGTCGAGGGAGCAGAATCCCACACCCCGCTCACGCAGCCCCTCCAGGACGCGCGCGTTCACCCAGTCCCTGTGGCGGA
>JBMOIK010000263.1:0-6108 GCA_049317365.1 Rectinemataceae bacterium
CGTGCCAGACCTCACCGGTGCGGATGACACCCTCGACGTCGATCTGCTTGACCTCGAAAAAGGCATTCTTGTAATCGACCTTCCCGGGATATCCGGTCCCATCCCATTTCTCGTGGTGGGTGAGGGCGATGTCGGCAGCCATCTTGTCGTACTCGGAATCGTCGGTGAAGAGCCGCGCGCCGCAGAAGGTATGTCCCTCCATGATGATGCGCTCCGCGTCGGTGAAGCGGGCGGGCTTCTTGAGGATGAGGTCGTTGATGCCGACCTTCCCCACGTCGTGGAGCATCGCCGCGAGCTTCAAGGTGTCCTTGGTGCGTTCCACCTCGCGTTCGGGCAGGCCACGCTTGATGGCCCAGCGCTCGTAGAGCTCGCAGGCGTAGCCGGAGACGCGCGTGACATGGGCGCCGGTCTCATGGCTGTCCTTGAGCTGGGCCACGTTGTTCATCCGTAGGATCATCCGCCGGATGAAGTAGGCGTTCTGGAGATGGGTCGTCGCGTTGGCGGCGAAGTGCGAGATGATGGGCTCATCCTCGGGCGAAAAGGGGACCGTCTCGCCCTCATCGCTCTTGGCGTTGATGACCTGGATGACTCCCAGCAGACCGCCCACGTTGGTCTTCAGCGGTACGGTGAGCATCGATTCGCTCTTGTAGCCTGATCTTTCATCGTAACTAGTACTATATGAGTAGGGGCTGTCGGCCGGGATCAGGTAGACGTCGGGGATGTTGAGGATCTCGCCGGTCATGGCCACGTAGCCTGAGATGGATTGCTGGTTGATGGGAACGGTGAAGCTCGAGTAGGGCAGTTTCTGCCCCGGAGGCAGGTCGCGGGACTGGAGGTCATTCTGGGTGTAGCGGAAATGGAGGTGTTCGCCGTCCCGGACGTAGATCGTCCCCGCCTCGGCGGAAAGGATCCTCCTTGCTGCCAGGAGGATGCGTTCAAGCAGGAGATCGACGTCCTGGATTTGCTGGAGCTCTGAGTCGATCTGGATGATTCCGCGGAAGTCGCTCTCGTCGAAGGCCATCAACCACCTGATTCTTGCAAAAGATACCTTGTCCCTCACTATAGCCGTTTTCTGCCGCATCCGCAATCGTTGCCTGAAAACCGAAAAGCGCTGGAAGCGGGATATATTGTTGAATGCTTGTTCATTTTGCTTGTCGAGGGGACAGTCATGAAGGTAGTGGTTACCGGGGCTTTTGGCAATGTAGGCCGAAGCACCCTCATGGCCCTCGCGGAACGGGGTGCCGAGGTCACCGTCCTGGAGGCAGACACCAAAGCCAACCGCAGCCTGGCGAAACGACTCGCCTCCTCCCTCGGGGTCAGTGGGCAGCCCGCCTTCACGCGACAGGTTCTCGGGGACATCCGCGACCCCTCCGTGGCAGCCCGGGCGATGGAAGGCCAGGACGCGGTCATCCACCTGGCCGCCATCATTCCCCCGCAGGCGGACCGTTTTCCGGACCTGGCGCATGAGGTCAATGTCGGCGGGACCCAGGCCCTGGTCGACGCCGCCCTCGCCTGCCCCAGCAGCCCACGCTTTGTGCTTGCCTCCAGCATTTCCGCCTATGGGGACAGGGTCAGCGATTTCTGGATTCGGACCAGCGACCCGCTCGCGCCGAGCCCTGGGGACAGCTACGGGCAAACCAAGGTCGAGGCTGAGGCGCTGCTGCGGAAATCCGGTCTGCCCTTCTCCATCCTCAGGCTGACTTACATCGTGTGGCGGAAAAAGCTCAGAGCCGATCCGCTCATGTTCCACATGCCCCTGGCCACCAAGATCGAGATATGCCACACGGAGGACACGGGGAGGGCCTTCGCGGAAGCAGCAGCCAATCCTGCTGCCCTCGGGCGAACCTTCGACATCGGTGGGGGGAAGAGTTGCCGCACGGACTACTATACCTATCTCGATACCATGCTTGGGCTTTTTGGCCTCGGCGGCATGCGTGGCATCCCCCCCCTGGCCTTTGCCGCTTCGGGCTTCCATTGTGGCTGGTATGCCGACTCCGACGAGGCCGAGGGCATACTGTCCTTCAGGAAAAAAACCCTTCCGGACTATTATCGCGAAGTCGGCGAGGAGGCACGTCTATCGAAGATAGGGGCTACCCTGCTGCGCCCCCTCATCAAATCCTTTTTGTCGGCGAGAAGCCCCTTCCTGGGGGGATGAGTTCGGCGTGCACGGTCATTCCAGCTATTTTCCTGAGTTTCCGGCTGGCTTGTCTTCGAAACGTCCTCGCTCGCGGTTCTTGCGCACGGCATCCCAGGCAAAGATACGGCCGCTCATTGCGATCCAGACCCCATGGGGAAGGATCTGCACTGCTGAAAAGGCCGATCCAAAATTGAAAAGGGCGTCCGAGCCCTGCACACGGAAGGGAACCATGGCTCCGGTGAGCACGATGGTTTTCTCGAGCTTCGCGGCACCGATGACCCCTGCTGTATCGACCATGGTGTCAGTGCCATGCGTGACGATGATGAGTTCCTCGGGTGAGCGGGAACAGGCCTCGGCAACGCTCGAACGGTTCACGTCCTGCATGTGGAGGCTGTCGATGAGCTGGTTGGTCTCGATCTCCACCGGGACCTCGACACGGACAAGCGAGAGGATTTCGGGGAGATTGGTCTCCTTGAAGGCCATCTCCCCCCTGATCTCGTCATAATACTTGTCAAAGGTCCCGCCGGTGACAATGACGCGGATAGGCTTGTAGCTCATGATCACCGATTATCCCGGGTTTGCCATTCGATTGACAAGCAGTTACCTTTAGCCGAGCCTTACAAGGAGACAGAATCTGCACCCCTAGACAGGCAAGTCGAATTGATTACAATGGCGATTGTACCTTTTTTTCGCATTCAGTGACAAAGGATGACACAGAGCGCATGAAATACAGAACAGTACTTAGCAGTGCCCTTGCTTCACTCACCTTGATCGGACTCCTCCTCGGATTGGGAACCTGCTCGCAGGGAGGACGAAGCCTGGGCTGGTACCGCGATTTCGGGCCCGAGATGGAGCGCGAACTCCTTCGCCTTTCATCGCTCAGCGCCGAGGAGATCCCAGCCTATCTCAGGGCTTCAGGCGATGAGGACAAGATCGCCCTCATGGCCTCCACCGAGCAGGGCAAGAGCCGGGTCGCCGAGTTTTTTGCCGACATCACCGGCTCGAAGGTCATCGGGGACGCCATCCTTGAAAACTCCCTGAAATACGGTGTGCCGCCGGCCCTTTCCCTGGCTCTCGCCTTCGAGGAGAGCCGCTTCAATCCCAAGGCCATCAACCGCAACGCATCCTCCATCGACCGCGGCCTCTTCCAGTTGAACTCCCTGGCCTTCCCGAAGGTCGAGGTCGAGGCCGTCTACGACCCTGTGATCAACGCGAAAACCGGCATCTCCCACCTGGCCTGGTTCTTCAAGGTCTCGAAAAACGAGGTCGCGGCGCTCGCGATGTACAATGCAGGAAGGAACAAGGTGGAGGGCTCGGGCACACCGCGGAGGACCCTCGATTACATCTACAGGATCCAGTCCTACCGGGACAACGTCATGGAGCTTTTCTCCGCCCGTGTCGCGATCCGTGACGGCGCCACGATCGGCGCGTCCACCTTCGGGACCAAGACAGACTAAGGCATGGGCAACACGTGAAAGGGGAGCGCCTGCCGAAGCTGTCCCGCCTCGTGTACGCCGAATGGGACGAGGCGCCTTCAGAGATGGCCTTCGAGGCATCCTGGGGCGAGATCCTCGCCGAATGTGCCGAGCTTGCGGTCTTCCTCGGGGAGGGACTGCCCTCCGCACTCTCATCCCCCGCTTCGATGACGGAATCCTACTGGTCGGCGGCGCGCAGGCTTTTCGTCAGGCTTCCCTCCATCATCAACGTTCCCCTCAACTGGAAAATATGCGTTGAACTAGGACTTCCCCTCCATCCAACCCAGTACTTCGAGGTGGACGGGCCGGCCCTCGGTTCCATCCGCTACCCCCCCGCCGTGGTGGAGGAGGCTCCACTCCTCCTCGAACGGGCCGTGGGGGCAGCGCGGGCACTGATGCGCCTCGACGAGGAGGCCGCCGAACTCACACGGGGCCTCCGTTTTTCAGCCGACCCGGCGATGCCAGGCTACGTGTTCACGAGCAAGCCCGACAAGTACACCTGGCGCGGCTCGGAGCCCTCGAAGATCCTCACCCTTGCAGGAAGGATCGAAGCCTCGGGCTTTGGCGCCGGGCAACGCGGCCTCGTGGTGGGAGCAGCCCATGGTTCGCTCGTGCCCGGCCTCGTCCTTGCAGAGACCCTCGGCTGGGATCTCAGCTTCGTGCGATTTTCCATGTTCAAACGCGCCGACAGGGTGCCAGTGCTGACTCCCTCGGATATCTCTTCCTTCAGGCGTCGGCAGGGGATGCCCACCCTGCTCTTCGACGAGGACGTAGCCAAGGGCACGACACTCCGGATCTTTACCGAAACCCTGGCTCCCTATTTCTCTGACTACAGGAGCGCGGCCGTAATACGCCACGGCCTGGCTGGCTTCAGGCCGGATTTCGCCGGCGTCGAATGGTTCGATTGAAAGCTGACGCTCCATATTCCCGATTTTCCGAGACCTTGGGGGCTTCCTGAGTGTTCCCCCTCCAAGGAAATTAGTATGGTTCATTCAGGTTTCGTCCACCCGGCCGTCGTGCCGGGGTCCACTAGCTAATCGGAGGCAGGAAATGACATTTCTCAAGGCATCGCTTGGGTTCGCAGCCCTCGGTATCGGTTTGGCACTGGCGGTCTCAGCCCAGAGCCTTCCCTCCGGGCTCAATTCGAAAAACACGGCCCCCTCCGATGGCCCCTCCGCCCTCAAGTGGACAGGAGGCAACCGTGAGAGCCAGTACATGAACCCCGGCCTCGACTGCATCGGCTGCCACTCCAAGGGTGAGGGTCCCCGCTTCAAGATCGCGGGTACGGTCTATACCAAGCTCGATGAGAAGGACCTCGACTTCGGGGTCGAAGGCGCCAGCGTCGTGATTACCGACTCCAAGGGCATGGTCTTCACCTACAAGACCAACAAGGCCGGAAACTTCATGTCGCGAGGCTCTGATTCTCCGGTCTACCCGATCACCGCGAAGGTCGTTTTCAACGGCAAGGAAAACGCGATGGCTTCCCCCCAGCGGACCGGCAACTGCATGATGTGTCATAGCGCCGCAGGGAAGGGCGGGGCTCCGGGACGGGTAATCATAGCGGGCAAGTAAGGTCTGGCCAGGGGTGGAGGGTCAGAGGCCCGCCGCCCCGGACAGGCCTTCCGCGCTCGCGCGGGCATGATAGCTCGTGCGGGCCAGCGGGGAAGAGATGACTGCGGCAAAGCCCTTCCCGCGGGCGACCGCCTCAAGCCGCGTGAACTCCTCTGGCGTCACATACTCCACGACGGGAATCTGGCGCGGAGTCGGCCGGAGATACTGACCAAGCACCAAAATGTCGGTATTGACCCTTCGCAGGTCATCCAAGGCGACAAGAAGCTCGTCCCTGCGCTCCCCGATGCCCAGGAGGATGGATGACTTTGTGCGGAGTTTCGTCCCACGCGCCAGGGCCCAGGCGGAGGCGAGAGCGAGCGTCGATAGGCTCTTCGCGTAGGAAGCGCGCCTATCGCGCACAGACTGGAGTCGCTCGACCGTTTCGATGTTGTGGGCAAATACGTCGGGGCCGGCGTCGAGGAGGATCTCGATCTCGCCCGCCTGGTAGTCGGGGGCCAGGATCTCGATGCCTATTCCCGGATCGCGCTCGCGTATGGCCCTGACGCAGGCAGCGAAGTGGGCGGCGCCGCGGTCGGACAGGTCATCGCGATCGACACAGGTGATGACTGCGTAGCGGAGCCCGAGCTCCACGATGGCGCTCGCCAGGCGCCCGGGCTCTCCGGGGTCGAGGGTCTCGCCCTCGCGGGCTGTGGCCACGGCGCAGAAACGGCAAGCCCTCGTGCAGACGGCTCCCATCACCATGAAGGTCGCGGTAGCCTGTCCCCAGCATTCGCCCTTGTTCGGGCAACGAGCCTCATCGCAGACGGTCACCAGCCCGTGGCGCCGGAGCGTCTCACCTACATGGGCAGAAACCTCGCCTCCTGCGAGCCTCACCTTGAGCCATGAAGGCTTTCGGAGACCTTCCCCGCCGGCGTCAACGATGCC
>JBMOIK010000264.1:0-6077 GCA_049317365.1 Rectinemataceae bacterium
CAACGTACCCTCGTGCATGTCGGCATCGACTTCACCGTCCAGCAGCGGCTTGATCAGGCTAACCTTCGGCTCAGGCAGCTTGCCTTCCGTTCCCAGCAGATCGATGCACATGTCAATACCCATCCCGAGGTCGATGGTGCGGCGCTCCACAGGCAGGTCGACAAGCTCGTCGAGGAGACCAGGAACGCGATCAACGAACTCCTGCTCAAGCTCGATGGGGACGACTCCGCCGTAATCGAGGTCCGCGGCGAGATCTGGCCGGGTACGATCATCGATATCTGCAGGGTTGAGATCAGCGTCGACCAGCTCCTCAAGGGCTGCCGTTTCCGCCTCGACAAGATTGCCGGACGCATCCTGGTGGAGCGGCTCGCCGGCGGCGAGGGCGACAAGAAGGCAGGGAAGGCAGCTGTTGGCGCATCCGGCGCCAAAGGCGCTCCGGCGGCAGCGAAGGGCACTCCCCCCGCCGCGCCTCCCCGCAAATAGCGCTTCCTCCCAAGCCTGGCTTCAGCGCTTGCTTCTGAACATCCTGTAATTGAGCTCGGGGAAGAGGTTGTTGCGCTTTTCGAGGCGGGTCAACCACTCGGTGGAAACGGTGTTGGCCGACAGCATGTCGTAGATGCGTGAGAAGTTCCCGAGGGAGTCTTCGATGCGGCTCCGTGCGAAGGTCGCCGAACGTCCAGACTTCATGAGGAGGGGCCAGTCGGAGGCCATGGACAGGAGAACCTCGCGTGCGGCCTGGTTGAGGATGCGTTCGCGGAGACCCGACTCGTCGGGGAAGCGTTCTGCCAGTTCGGTCATCCGCTCGCAGGCCTTCATGATGTGCCGCCAGATCCAGTCGTTGGAACCGTCCAGCCAGACCTCTCCGTAGCCGCCGTCGCCCCAGGATGAGTATTCGGGTGTGGCCACCTGGTTTTCCGGGTAGAGGTGGTGGTACTCCCCGAGGGTTATAAAAGAGAGTTCACGGTCCTTGGCGTTGCGGAACAGCGCTTCGAGCCACTGTGTTCCCTCGAACCACCAGTGGCCGAAGAGTTCGGCGTCGTAGGGGCAGACCATGAGGGGTGGTCGGTCGAGGAGGGGGGCGGCTGCCATGCCCATGGCCAGTCGCTCGCCCAGGAAGTGCTGCGCGTGCTCGACTGCCTTCGCACTCGCGACTATCGGGTCATAGGGTCGCTTGTTGTTGGTCCGACCAGTCACGGCCCAGTATTTGTAGGCGGTGTAGAGGGAGCCTGAACCCTCGGGGACAAAGTTCGCGATCTCGCTCCTGGGCAGGTCAAAGCCGATGTCGCGGTAGAAATCTCGGTAGCAGGGATCGGAGGGATAGCCCGTTGCGTCCGACCAGACGGACTCGTTTGCGGCCGCATCCCGGATGAAAACCGTGAAACCGTTCGGACACTGTACCGGGGCAAAGGACCCGAAACGGGGCACCGGCTCGCCGAGCATGGCTCCCCGCGTCGTCACGACCCCGTAGTGGAGGTTGTAGGGTTTCAGAAGGAGCTCGAGGCCGGGGTACCAGCCGAGGTGGGGAAGCCAGAAACCCGCCGGCTGCTTTCCGAAGAGGCTCCGATGCGTGATGATGGCGGTCTCGACCTGCGAGGCCATGGCCTCAGGCTGGGAACGGAAGTGGGGCAGGAAGGAATGGGTTGCTGCTGTTGTAAGCAGCTCGATGCGCCCGCGCTTGTAATAAAAATCGAAGGCGCCCGCGATGTCCTTCGAATGGATGTCGATGAAATCCCTGCGATCCAGGCGGTAACGCTCGAGGTACATGGATGCGAGTGCTCCGAAGGCGGGGTCGCGGCCGAGGCGGATGGCTTCGTGCTCGCCGAGGGCAATCTGGCTGTCCAGATACGCCAGGTAGCGCTCGGAGAGGAGGCTGTCCCTGAACATCGAGCAGAGGGTCGGTGAGAGGCTGAGCGTCAATTTGAAGGGAATGCTGTCCTCTTCAAGTGACCGGAACATCCTGAGCAGGGGCAGGTAGGTTTCTGAAACCGCCTCGAAGTACCAGCGCTCCTCGAGAAGCTTCGCGACGCCGGGGTTCCTCACGAAGGGAAGGTGGGCGTTGAGGACGAGCGCAAGGTATGAACGTGCTTTCATGCCCAGTTCCTAGACGCCCGCGCGGAGGATCCTGCTGGGATTGTCCTCGTCCGGGGGCTCGGGTTCGGTGTCGAGCATGCCCGAAAGCTCGAGCAGGGTCTGCCCCCTTCCCTCGGTGGGCAGGAACTCCCCATGCTGGCGCGGGACGAAGAAATCGCCCGAGCGTGCGAGGATCTTGGACTTGCCTCCGGTGCGCGCCCCGAGGTCGATACGGTAGCGGGTTCCAGGATTCGGTATGTTGATGTACCACTGGCTGTCGTTGGGATTGATGGGGATATCAAAGGAACTCTGTCGCTCTGCTCCCTCCATCTGTGTGACACGGAGGAAGAGCCTCGGTTCATCGTCCTCGATGCCGAGGCTGTCAAAGTCGAGTTCGGACAATTCCCAGAAAGCGAAGGTCCAGGAAGGGTCACGGACGAGGGCCTTGATAGCGGTCTCATTGTATCGTTTATCGGCGATCGATACCAATGGCTTCCCGGCGAGGGAGTCGATGGGGAGCTCGTCCACTGAGCTGTACTTGGAATCCTCGTTGTAAAGGGGCGGCTTGCCTGCTCGATCCCTCTCGATCCGGTCGTCTTCAATGGCATCGAGAATCTCCTCGACGACGAAGATCCTGTCGAGACCAAGGGGCAATCCAAGCCCCATTCGATCGGCGATCGCCCTGAGGTCGTCGTCCACGAGCGAAGCAAGGGTTTCCGCGTCCACAACTACATTCTGGAAAGCCTGATCATGTGTTGTCAAGCTCTGGGGAACATTCACGCTCCCGGAGCCTGTTCGGGCGGGCTTCCGTCCTTCTTCTGCCGCTTCCTGCGGCGCCGTGCGGCGCCCGAGGTCCTCGAGAGCCCTGTATCTTCTTGTTGGGTGCTGCCAGAATCGGCAGTCCTGTCGGCTTCGGAACCCTCGGGTGCGCTGCTGCCCTCGCCCGTGGGTTTTCTCCCGCGCTTCCTCCTGCGCTTTTTCGCTTGCCCTTCCCCGGCAGCTTCATCGGAGGTCCCGGTCAGGGTGCCGTTTGTGTCGTCGAACCTTTCAGGCGCACTTTTCTGCGGCCCGGACCTGCGTCCCTCGGGGCGCCCCGTGTGTGGCCGGCCCGTTTCGGATTCAATGCGCCCACCGGCTCGCCCTTCGGCCGGATCCTTGGAATTACCACTGTCAGACAGGGCCTCGACCCTGGGACTGCGCTCGCCGCCGCGCTCGCCGCGCCGTCCGGGCCGCTCCGGCAGCCCATGGCCACGTTCGGGACCCGGGCGGCGGGGGCGTTCAAGCGGGGACAGGCCCCGCTTCTTGAAGACCATCATCACAGCCGCCTCGAGTTCGACACGGGGCAGGTTGAGGGGCGAAAGGAAGGACCGGGCCTCCCTGAGCGCTTCCTGGTAGGCATCGGGGCGGTCCGCGATGATGTCGCCCCGTGTCTCGAGGAAGGCCCTGAGGAAATGCGCGATCAGTATGGCCATGCGGCGTTCGCGGCCGCCCTCGGCGTTGCGCGCGGTGTCGAGCTCGGCCAGCTCGGCCATGAAGGCTGTGCGGAAGGCGCTGCCCGACGCGAGTTCGGCTGAGGCCAGAGGCACGATATACGTGAGCAGCTTGAAACCCTCGAGGCTACGGATGATGGCTTCGCTCTTGCCCGAGGCCAGGATCTTCAGGAATTCCTCGGTGAGGCGGGAGGGGCTGGCCCCTGCCAGGAGGCCACAATCGCGCTTCATGGCCCAACGGGTCGTCAGCGGGATTCGGAAGCCGGTGGTTGCTGCGTATTTGGCGCAACGTATCATCCGGACCGGGTCCTCCTCGAAGATCGTGGCCAGGGCTATGACTGGGACGATGCGCTTTGCCTTGATGTGCCTGAAGCCTCCCACAAAATCGACGAGCTGCTCCTGGACGGGATCGTAATAGAGGGCGTTGCAGGTGAAATCGCGGCGCAAGGCGTCCTCGTCGATGGTACCATATTCGTTTCCGACCGTACCCTGGGCTATCGAGCGGAAGGTGGCCACCTCGAAGATCTTCGGTCCCGCGTAGACATGGACCAGCCTGAAACGGCGGCCGATGACGCGGGCGTTCCGGAAAACGCGCTTGATCCGGGCAGGCTCGGCAGCGGTGGCGATGTCAAAGTCCTTGGGTGTGCGGCCGAGAAGGAGGTCCCGGACCGCCCCTCCGACGATGTAGGCTTCCTGGCCATCGGCCTGAAGCCGTTCGACGATCCGGACCGCGTCCGGATCGACATGGCTGCGGTCGATGCCGTGCTCGGATGCCGTGTAGACAAGAGCCCGCGCGACCGTCTTTCCGTCTTCAGTCTTTCGATAGCGAGTCAGCAATGAGAACCTCGGGGGATGATGCCGGATTGAAAGGCTCGGGCCGCCACCGGGGACGGAGCACGAACTTCTTCCAGTATGTACGCCTCATCAGGCCATGGTCAAGGAGAGCGACTCGTTGACCCTCCGCGCTCCCGCCCTCTATGATCCAGCATTCCGGGAGGACCGATGCAGATCATCATGAATCTCTTCGATTTTATTCTCCATGTCGATCGCTACCTCGTCCCGATGCTTCAGGACTACGGAGGCTGGACCTATTTCATCATGTTCCTCATCATTTTTGCGGAGACAGGCTTCGTGGTCACACCCTTCCTGCCCGGGGATTCGCTGATCTTCGCCCTCGGGGCCCTCGCCGCGCGGGGGGGGCTCGACCTTGGCGTGATCGGCCTGGTCCTGCTTGCCGCAGGTTTCATGGGCAATTCGGTCAACTATCTGATCGGTTTTGTCCTTGGACCGGCGGTCTTCAAGTCGGAGAAAAGCCGGATCTTCAGACGGGACTACCTCGACCGGGCTCATGCCTTCTACAACAAATACGGTGGCCTCACCATCATCGGCGGGCGATTCATGCCCATCATCAGGACCTTCGTTCCCTTTGTGGCTGGCATCGCCCGGATGAACGTGTTCAAGTTCTACGTGTATAACCTGGTTGGCTGCTTCGCCTGGGTGGGCCTCTTCCTCCTCGCGGGCTTCTTCTTCGGCCGCCTGCCCGTAGTCGAAAAGAACTTCAGCCTCGTCGTGATCGGCATCGTACTTGTGTCCTTCATTCCGCCTGTCGTGGCTGCGCTGCGCGCGAGGGCCAGGAAGCCGGCGAAGTAATCGAAAGGCTCGGGAAACACATGCTCAAGCTCCGGCATTGTCGTGGGATGGCAACAGTTCGTATCATTTTCGCCCTGACGCTGCTGCTGGCAGGTGGCGCTGCGTTTGCGCAATTCAGTAGGGAATTGCGGCTGGCCCAGCCAAGGATGAACGGAAACGACGTGAAAGTCATCCAGGAGAGACTACTCTCCCTTGGCTTTGCCGAGATAGGCGAAGCCGATGGCTGGTTTGGTCCCAAGACAGAGTTGGCGGTGAAAAAATTCCAGGAGTACCTCGGCTTTGCTCCTGATGGAATCATTGGCAGGGAAGCCTATAACTGCCTCCTTTCGAAGGACAGACTTCTGGCTTCGCTCATGCAGGACATTAAAAGTACCGAGTCCATGAAACTGAAGTCCTACAAGCTCATCGAGGATGACATCGAGGACCGTTCCACCGAGGGTGGGCAGAGGAAGAGATACTATGACAACGGCCAGCTTGCATTCGTTGAAATAGGCATATTTGGAGAGCTGGGCAAGGTTGAGTACCGTGTTTCCAGGCTCACCGACAGGTACCTGATACGGTCGAAGCTGTTTAGCTACCCCTCACCCTTCGACGTAGAACACGCGACGGTCAAGTACTCAATGTACTATTGGACCAGTACCGAAGCCTTCGTCTGGCAGGAAGGAAAATACACAAAAGGCGAACGGAACCTCCCCCGCATACTTGACCTTGTTCAATAAGCGGAAGCACGTGTCCATCAAGTTAGCTGCTGTCATAGGTCCTGGAACAGGGCCGCATTCTGCCGGGCTGCGACACAGCCATTCCTGTCGCCGCCACCGAGGGAGAAGTTTCCCTCGGTGGCGGCGGCAGGGCTCTTTAGCTAGGTCG
>JBMOIK010000265.1:0-6073 GCA_049317365.1 Rectinemataceae bacterium
GCCTGCAGAGGAAAGAGGTCGAATCGGCGCTGAAGAAGGGGGAAATCAACCTCGCAGCCCTCGCCGAGAACAACGACGGAAGGATCTGGTCGATAGATTCGGAGTACCGTCTGACTGTCGGCAACGAGCTTTTTCGCAGCGACTATAAGCAGATTTTGGGCAGGCACATCAGCAGGGGCGAAAGTGTCCTGCCGCCCGAGCTGGCGCCAGAGCTAGGGGCAGAATGGAAGCTCCGTTACGACAGGGCCCTCGCGGGCGAGAGTTTCTTTGTTGAAATCGCCAGTCAGGGCCCATCCGGAAACCGGAACATCGAGTTCCACCTTGCACCGATACTCACTGCAGCCAGTTCAGTTCAGGGAGTGACCGTCCATGGGCGCGACATAACCGAACGCGCAGTCCTGCTCAGGGAACTGCAGGAAGAGAAGGACCGCTTCAACAAGCTGACGGAACACAGTGGTACGGTGATCTGGGAGGTCGATCCCGAGGGGATGTACCGTTACGTGAGCGAGGTTTCGCGATCGGTCTGGGGTTATGAACCCGAGGAACTGGTCGGGAAACTGCACTTCTATGATCTGCATCCCGAGGAGGGACGCGAGGCCTTCAAGGTTGCAGCCATTCGAAATCTTACTCGCCGGGTACCCTTTGTCGAATCTGAAAGCATGGTCCAGGCCAAGGATGGGCGAAGGGTCTGGGTAGTGGCCAGCGGGATCCCCATTTATGGCCACGACGGGGTTTTTTCCGGCTATCAGGGCTCCGATAAGAATATCACAGAAAGGAAGCTCGCCGAGTTGGCTCTGCTTGCGCGGGAAGCAGAGCTGCGCGAAAAGGACGAATTGCTCGATCGGGCGCAGAAGCTTGCCCATATAGGCAGCTGGAAAATCGATCTCGGGACGGGGACTCCCAGCTGGTCAGATGAGACCTATCGCATATTCGGAGTCGATCCGCGGGAATACAGGCTGTCCAGGGATTCCTATCGGCAAGTCACGCACCCCGATGACCGCGAGCTCGTCAACCGCTTCATCAGGGATGCTGTTGCCAACAAAGGGGCGTATCGTTTCACCCATCGCGTCATCCGCCCGGACGGCAGCATCAGACATGTGAGGGTCGACAGCGAGGTGGCGTCGCAGGTCGGTGCGACGCTGCAGCTTGTGGGAACGATCCAGGATATCACCGAGCAGAAACTGGTGCAGGACGAACTCGAGGAAAGCGAGCACCGTTTTCGCAGCCTCTTCGACGATTCGCCCATTTCCCTGTGGGAAGAAGACTATTCGGGAGTCTTGAAGCGCCTCAGGGAACTGCAGGCACAAGGCGTCACCGATCTGGAAAGCTACCTGGTCGAGCATCCTGAAATCGTGGCGGAGTGTTTATCCGCGGTGCTGGTGAAGAATGTCAACAAGGCCACGCTTGCCCTGTTCGGAGCCTCCACGAAGGCGGACATGCTGCGCAACCTGTCTGTCGTCATTCCCGAAGCGGCGCGCGCGAGATTCCGAAAGCAATTGGTACGGTTTGCGGCCGGGGAATGGCAGTACCATTTCGAGACTGTCAACCAGACCCTGGACGGAAAGCTCGTCGATGTGGACCTGTTCTGGTCGGCCCTTCCCGGATGCGAAGGCGACCTGTCCAAGGTCATGGTTTCCCTGGTGGACATCTCTAAGCGGAAACAGGCGGAGCGGAACCTGGAAGAGACAAACCGCCTGCTTGAGGAATCCTCGAAGGTGGCGAAGATCCTCGCTGAAAAGGCCGAACAAGCCAGTATCGCCAAGAGCGAATTCCTGGCCAACATGAGCCATGAGATACGCACCCCCATGAACGGGGTGATCGGCGCCACCTCCCTTCTCCAGGAAACCGACCTGAGCGGGGAGCAGCGTGGCTATGCCGAAATCATCCAGTCCTCCGGTGAAGCCCTCCTGGTCCTGATCAACGACATCCTTGATTTTTCCAAGATCGAGGCAGGGAAGCTGGAACTGGAACCTGCGGATTTCGAGTTCCGGGCTGTCCTGGATGCTGTCGTCGCCACCCATGCGCTTCGCGCCCGCGGGAAGGGCGTAGCGCTGCGCTGCTCCGTCGATCCGGAGGTTCCCGCCATGCTGCGGGGCGACTCCGGCCGCATGCGGCAGATACTGGCCAACCTCCTGGGCAATGCGGTCAAGTTTACCGAAAGGGGAGAGGTGCTCGTTTCGGTCACGCCCGTACGCGATTGCCAGGGGGGCACGGTTTCGGAGGGGACTGACCCTGCCATCTGCCTTCGCTTTTCGGTCCGCGACAGCGGCATCGGCATCCCTGCCGACAAGATCGACAGGCTTTTTTCCAAGTTCAGCCAGGTGGACGCCTCCACCGCACGGAAATATGGCGGCACCGGACTGGGACTGGCGATTTCCAAGCAATTGGTGGAATTGATGGGGGGCGGCATCGCTGCGGAGAGCCAGGAAGGGCGGGGCTCCGAGTTCTGGTTCACGCTGCCCTTCGGGCGATGTGGGGACAAGCGGGCAGGGCAGGGTCCCTCCGCCGGGCTTTCCCCCCTGCCGCAATCGGAGGGTGGAAGCATCGGTGAGGGGAGCTGTGTCCTCCTGGTCGAAGACAACCCCACCAACCAGATAGTGGCGGCAGCCATCCTCCGGAACCTTGGCCTGGCGGCGGATATCGCCAGCAGCGGGCAGGAAGCGCTCAGGCTTCTGGGCAGGAATCCATACGACCTGGTGTTCATGGATGTGATGATGCCTGAAATGGGTGGGATGGAAGTGACGCGTCGCATCCGGGACAAGGGTTCAGTGGTTCTCGACCATGAAATCCCGATCATCGCCATGACTGCCCGGGCCATGAAGGGTGACCGCGAAGCCTGTCTTGAGGCCGGGATGAACGATTATCTGTCCAAGCCAGTCCAGCCAAGGGCCCTCGCGGAAGCCGTGCAGCGCTGGCTACCGGGAAAAGACGGGCGAGGCAGGTCCCCTGCAGGTCGAGAAGGGCAGGCGCCGATCCCAGAGGATGCGGGAGCGGCTTCACGGGAGGCTCCGGCCCACCCCCTGGTCTTTGACACTCTCGACCTGCGTGAACGGATGCTGGGAGACAAGGCCCTCATCAAGTTCGCAATTACCTGCTTCCTCAGGGATGTACCTGCCCAGATCCGGAAGCTGAGGGGCCATGTGGAAGCCGGTGCGGCAGGCGAAGCCGAGCTCATGGCGCACAGCATCCAGGGATCCGCGGCCAACATCAGCGGCCTGGCGCTGAGGGTGGTGGCCATGGAACTGGAACAGCATGGCAGGAATGGTGACCTGGCAGCCCTGCGGCAGGGCCTGGGCGAAGTGGAGAGGCAGTTCGAGAAGCTGAGGGAAGCGCTGCTCAAGGAGGTCTAGGAGCCGCGCCGCCCTGGCCTCGAATTCAATAAGGCCGCAATGCCCTGCATCGCGGCCTCTGCATCCAGTATTGGCCCGGTCTGCGATGACAGGCTCAGAACAGGATGGCGAATCCGATCTGTCCCATGCTCATGTCTGCGTTGAGGATGGACGTGCTCATGTCCTTTATGTTGAACTCGAACTTCATCAGGTAATTGACCGCCAGGGAGAGGGTCTTGGTGAGCGGCAGTTCGATGCTCGCCATCGCGTTCGAACCGATGCCGAAGGGGTCCGTAAAATCGCCGTTGTCATAGATTTCCAGGGTAAAGCTGGGTCCGACGCCGGCGCTCACCCGTAGGCCGCCCAGGTTGAGGGCCAGGCCGACGCGGGGCATGATATCGAAGTAGGTTACCGTGTACTCCTCACCGTTCGCGTCCTTATAGACATAGCCTGGGTCCACCAGGCCCACGACGCCTGCGTCGAGGAGGCCGAGTCCCAGGCGAGCTTCTGCGCCGAAGGAAAAGTCCTGGAGTCCGACCCCTTGGCTATCGATGTAGGTAACTTCTGCAGGACTGAGGGGGAAGTTGTAAAGGGCCATTGCTCCGAGCTTGAACTGGGCAAACAGCAGTCCGGGCACAAGAACCAGCATCGCGGCGACAAGCAGGACAGTCCTTTTCATGGGAACCTCCTTCGGAAATGGACAAGCACACCAGGGTGTTGTCGTGGGTAGAGCGGAAGCAGCTAACGTGTTGGCTGTCAGTGCCTCTTCTCCACTGCCCTTGCGCACCGGGTTCTGGATCTGGATTGAAGCCTGACGGCACCACGTTGGGCGATTCTTGCCCTCGATACCCCTACTGGCAATTACACCAATGGGGTAAATCGTGCAGTAATTCGGCGCGGTGAGGCGGAATTCCGTTGGGGGGGGGCGAGACCTGGACCGGAAGTTTTCGGCAGAGTGCCCCGAGGGATGTCGCGGGAGCCTGGAGGAGCTTAGCGGCCTTCGACCAGCTCCGGTTGCCGGATGAGGCTGATGAGTTCCTCCCTCGTTCCGACCTCGAGCTTGCCATAGACATTGGCCGCGTGCTTCTTCACCGTATTGACCGTGATCTCCAGCTCGGCCGCTATCGCGCTGCGGCGCTTTCCGGCCAGCAGCATCGAGACGATCTGCTTTTCCCTCGCGGTCAGCGGCAAGGCTTCGATGCCCGAAACAAAGCTGTCGAAGGCATCGGGTTCCCTCCCTGCCGTTTCTGGTTCCGATGCTGCGCCAGGTCCAGGGCCTGGACCTGCAGGTCCAGGGCCTGGACCTGGCCGGGTTGTATCTGGACCAGCTGAGGAGCCGGGGCTCCGCTTTTTTGCAACCATGAAAAAGAGGCCTTCGGCAGCCAGGATTCCTATGATGAAGCTGGCCTGGGCCTTGAAAACGAATCCTGCTGCTTTCACGGTCCAGATGATGATGATAAAGGTAGCCATGTAGGCGAGTACCGTCACCTTGAGGGCAGTCGAGGCAGAGCGCACTGCCGGCAAGAGGACGGTGATGAGGACAGCGCTTACCAGCAGTCCGAGGATGTAATGGTGGGGCCGCGTTAGCTGGACACAGACATCGAAAACCAGAAGGCTCGTCGCATAGAGGGAAGCGGCATCACCGGCGAGGGTCTTTTGCGAGCCTGAGCGGAGCACGAAGGGGATCGCAGCGAGGAAGGCCACGCGTCCGGCCAGAACGAGGATCAGCAGGGGGAGCGAATGGATGCTCGTGAGGTCGAATGCGGCGGAAGCTGCAAGCACGGCTGCGGCCAGGGGCCAATAGCGGGCAAAGACCCCCGGCAGGGATCCTTCCACCAGGGGGATTTCGGTTACTTCGCGCCGATGCGCCGGAGCCTTTACTCCTCTGGATTGTCTTTGCACCCTCGACATTGCCTTGCACCTTCCATCTTTCCGGCGCAATCATCCAGAAAGTCGCGATGTCATACACCCCGGGATCCCGGACCACCGGGGCAGTGGATTCAGAGTGGGACTAGGAGGGCCCCAGCTCGAGATCGTCAGCCTCGCCATCAGGCCCGAGGAGCTCATCTTCAAGGCTCAGCCCAGGCTCGGCGGGGTTGCGGCGGGCGAGGCCCCAGGCCTCGAAGGCTTCGTGTTCCAGTTCTTCCTTCTGCTTCAGTTCGTGCTGCACCAGCGCCCGCTCGAGTTCGAAGGTCAGGCGTTCCTTGGTCCAGGGCTTGGCGATATACGAAAAGACGCCGGTGTAGATGAAGTCCTGGACAAAATCCGGACTCATTGCGCCGGTGAGGGCGATCTTGACCGTCGCAGGCCAGCGGAGGGTCACAGCCTTGAGCAGCTCGGGGCCTTCGATGTGCGGCATGCTGAGGTCAGTGACCATGACGCTGCAGGGCTTCGGGTTCCTGGCAATCTCGACCAGGGCTTCGCCGGCGCTCCGCACGAACATGGCAGTTATTTCCTTTTCACGAAGCCAGAGCCGTATGTCACGGCGGATCGCGTCAAGGATCTCCTGCTCGTCATCGACAAAGAGAATCCAGTCATCTTTCATGTCCCTACCCCGCGAACGGGCTTCATGCCGCGCCGTGCGATGGCACTCCGTGAGTGCAGCCACGGTTACAGGTATCCGCCTTGTTCCGCTCTGTCTGGAGGATTGTCAGGCCGATGCAGGCTGAAAGGAGGGTAAACTGCTCAATCCTGCTGTCATCAGAGTCCTTTAGCGCTTTTGTGTCAAGGATGCCACGGTCCGT
>JBMOIK010000266.1:0-6056 GCA_049317365.1 Rectinemataceae bacterium
GTCGCAGCCTCCATTCTTTCGACTCCCGTGGTTACGCTCAATTCGACCGCGAAGATTATCGCAAGCAGCAGATCCTCCTACAATTCTGGCGATTCCACCGTCTACCTGACGTGGCCAGCCATCACCGGAGCGAATCAGTACAAGGTCAACCATCGCGTAGTGGGTGCAGCGACGTGGACCGCCGGTACTACCGCTACTGACAGCAACTCTACGGTTACCGGAAGCACCTGGTACTATGACCTTACGGCTTCAAGCCTTGTTTCCGGACAGTCCATCGAAGTCCAGGTCATTGCGAGCAACAGCAACGGCTACGGTCCTGATTCCGCAGCTTCCACTGCGGTGCCTGTCAGCGACACTACGGCACCGATATCCACGACCCTGGCCGCTTCAACCGCGGGCGCCACAAGCGGTACGACCAACAATAGCGCTGGTACTGTGGTTTCTTACGCGAAGAAGACCTTCACCCTGCCGTCAAACACCGAGAAGATGGGCATGCCGATCATATTAACGACGGGTACTCTTGCCTCGACGATAGGTACGGTCACCATCTCCATGGACTCGACTGAGAAGATTGCCACAGCCCTCGTTACGGTTCTGCCTGGCCTGGACGCCAGCGGAAAGACCGTTATCTTCACCGTAGCCGACGCAGCCGGAAACGCTTGGGTGACATCCAGTACGGTCGCCACCCAGTTCATTACCTTCTAATCAAATCCTGAAACCAGGCTGCTGATTCGCCCCCTCCCGAAAGGGAGGGGGCTTTTTCGTGGCTGCGCCAGGCAGGGTTGCAGGCCTGGCTTTTGAAGGCGAAATACTTTGCCTGATTGTCGATGGCCTGAAGGACAAGGCGGATCTGGCAGGCTTTCCCGACCTTTGCCCGCCGCAAGCCAGGCGCAACGAAGCAATTATGTCATTTCGCCGTCGGGCTACAGCATTCAGAAAGAAGGCAGGCAGACGATGAGCGCCGCCACGATACCCCAGCAGACCCCGCCCAGGACCTCGGGCAGGCTGTGGGCCGCGACCTGGGGGGCCTTCTCCAGCCTCGTGAGTCCCGCACCTTCGATGAGGCGGTCGAGTTCGACTTTCGACTGGGCGATGGTCATCCTGAGCCTGAGGATGTCATAGGCGAAAATACAGGCTGCGACGACTCCGAGGGCGAAGGTCCCGCTGCTGAAACCTTCGTTCAGGCCGATTGCGACGACGCAGGCCGTGATGAAGGCAGTGTGCGAGGAGGGGAAGCCCCCATACTCGACGATCCGCTTGATATGGGGTCGCTGTCCCCGGGCCATCGACCGGGCGTACTTGAAAAGCTGGGATGAGCCCATCGCCAGGAAGGCAGCCATGAGGGGAGGGTTGAAAAGCGCTTCCCAGAACCTGAGGTTGAGCATTGCTGGATTCTATTGCATGGACAGCACTTCGTCCATCGCTGAGTGATGAGTCCTGTGTCGGGCCTGCATCATCCGCCCTGAGCCGTGCCTGCCTTGACAACCTCTTTTGCGGGCTGCGACCCCCGGTCGCTTCGCCAGCGAAAGTCCTGGCTGCTTACACATCCCGGTTTTTCAGGAACAAGCCAAAATGCCGGTCTTCCCGGGTGGTGTGGTTTACCAGCCAGTCGACCAGCATCACTTGCATGCGGAACTTGAGGTAGATGGGCGGTAGTGTTGAGGTCGTGAGCTCGCGCATGAGTCGGGCAAAGCCCTCCAGAAAGTGGCTATGCTGCTCGTGCTGGGACTGCAGGAAGGGGTACTGGGCTTCATCCATGATCCGTTCTTCGGTAGAGAAATGGCTTCCTGCAGCCTCGCCGAGGAGCTCGGCCTGGGACAGGATGCCGGCCAGCGGCGCAGATCCTTCCATCATGGCGATCATCTGGTAGGTAAGGGAAAAGAGTTCCTCGTGCTGTACGTCGATCTCGGAGACGCCGAGTTCGAAATCGGATCCCCATGCGGGATGCTGGTCGAGCTCGGCAGTTCCGGCGAAGCTGCCGCTTTCCATGAATGCGTCGCATTTCTCGAGGTAGACCTTGGCTGGCCGATCATCGGGATTGATCTCAAGACAGCGGAGGAGGAGGCCACGCGCGGTGACGACTTCGCGATAGTGATAATTGACAAGAGCTTCTTCGAAAAGCGGGAGGGTCTTCCGTTTGAGCTCCCTCTGCGGCGCCGCGTCTTCGTCGAAGACTTCGTAGACGGTCTGTGCCTGCTTCTTCCCCTTGACGGCGAGGCGGTCGATGAAGCGGATGCAGTGCCCCTCGACATCGGACAATGCGTTGTAGGTGTGCTCGCTGATAAGGAGGCGCACATGGTAGTGCTTGGTCAGGCTTTCGATGCGAGAGGCAAGGTTGACGGCATCGCTGATGACCGTGCCCTCCATGCGGCTCAGTCCTCCGATGGTGCCCACCATGCAGAGCCCGGTATTGAGGCCGATCCCGATGTCGATGGGTTTGTAGCCAGCCCGCTTGCGCCCTTCGTTGTAGTGCTCGAGCTGGCGCGACATCTGGAAGGCTGCGGCAAGCGCCTCGTCCGCGCTGGTTGGATAGATCGCCATGATCGCATCGCCGATGTACTTGTCGATTATGCCATTATTGACGGTGATGAGCGGCTCCATCTGGCTGAGGTAGGAGTTGAGGAAGTTGAAATTCTGCTTGGGCGTCAGGGACTCCGAAAGGGTAGTGAAGTCACGGATGTCGGAAAACATGACCGTGACCCGTTTCTCGACCTGGTCGCCGAGGGCGATATCGACGACGCTGCCACGTCCGAGCAGGTCCAGAAGCTGGTAGGGGATGAAATGATCGTAGGCCTTGATGAGGCCGTGGATCTCTTCCATCCCACGATTGACCACGGCATCGTTTTCCTGCTTCATTGCGCTTCTCCCTATCCTGCCTGTCGGCATTCGATTCAGGCCAAGTCTGCCAGATAGACTTCCCCTCGGATGCTGCGCGAGGGTTCTTGCGGGTCTCGCTGATTCCTAGTGTTGTGCATACGCAGGGGGAGCGCAATGAAAGGACAGGAGGAGGGGTGACACTCCTTTGTCAGGATATTGCCGACAAGGGTTGAGGCAGTATGGTCGGCGAGGCGGGCCTTTGGGGTCAGCTCTACCCCTGTTCAAGGAAGAACTGGAAGCATCTATCAGGCCAGCCCGGCAGGTCCTCGTGCGCAAAGTCGGGGTAGATCACGAGTTCCTTGGGGGCGGAGATGGCGTTGTAGGCAGCGAACTGCGAGGAGGGAGGGCAAATCTCATCCATGAGTCCCACCGCAAAGAGGGTCCTGCCTTGGATGCGCCCAGCGAGGTGCTGGACATCGATGTAGCCGAGGCGACCGAAGATTTCCTGTTCGCGCGCGTGGGTCGGATCGAAGCGCCTGAAGAACTCGCGGAGCTCCTCGTAGGCGCCCTTGGCAAGGTCCATTTCCCACACTCGCTGGTAGTCGGAGAGGAAGGGGAAGGCATAGGCGAGTCGCTTGATCCGTGGCTCCAGGGCTGCACATGCCAGGGTGAGCCCACCGCCCTGGGACCGGCCCGTGGCGCAGAGCCGCTGTGGATCGACCTCGGTAAAGTCAGCGATGAGGCCTGCCAGCTGTACCGCGTCCAGAAAGATTTGACGGAAAAGGAGATTCCGCGGATCATCATCGAGTCCCCGCACGATATGGCCACGCAGGGTAGTTCCCTTGACCCCTCCTGTGTCCTCGGAGAGTCCGCCCTGGCCGCGGCAGTCGAGGGCACAGACGCAGAAGCCTGCGGCTACCTGTGCCAGGAGCTCAGTCCATTCCCCCGCGTTCGCGGAATAGCCGTGGAAACAGAGAAGGGCGGGGAGAGGACTGGAGGGCTCGCGCGGCCTGGCGTACTTGGCGTGTACCCTTGCGCCGCGGACCCCGGTAAACCAGAGGTCGAAGCACTCAGCGGAGGGGGATTGAAATCCGGAGGGCTTGAGGGCCAGGTCGGGGTCTACGCTCCGCAGCTCCCGCAGGGCTTCATCCCAATAGGCATCGAAGTCGGCAGGACGGGGGTTGCGTCCGCGGTAGGTCAGGAGTTGCTCGAGCGGCAGATCGATGACAGGCATGCTTTCTCCTCGAATCGATGGAATGAACCAGGGCCGGAGCCCGGCGCGCTGCCCGCGGCACTGCCCCGGTCCATCTGACAGGTCCTATTCTACTTGATGCCACGCGATTTCTTATACCAGTCCGTCAGCCTTGTTTGCGGACGTCGGAGATCCTCGCAGCGTAGGCACTCGGGTTGATGTTTCCGCCCGTTGATGCCATCGCAAAGGCCCTGGCGCGTCGTGATTCTACCCGGCTCCAACCTTCCGGCGCTTATGCAGCCAATCTGCTGGGCCTTTCTGACCAAGGGCCGATGAAGGTCGTCTTTCTCACGGACGGTCCTTCCAAACGGGTCCAGATTGGCAATCAGGAGATAATTCTCAAGAAAACAACTCCACGCAACATGGCAACGGCAGGCAACTTGAGCGGCCTGGTCATCCAGGCCCTACGCTATCTTGGCCGGGATCAGGTAGACCTCGGCATGATCCAGGTGCTGAAGACAAGAGTTGGTCCAGCGGAAATGGTGGCCCTCCAAAAGGATCTAGGCTTCGCTCCGGCCTGGATCGCTGGATTCCTGCGAGCTGAAGCCAGCGAAGAAGGAACCCGAGAACGATGAACGCCTTCCTGGGACTGCCATCCAAAGAGCAACTGACATATTTTCAGCAAGCCATGGCAAGGATTAGTTTGTCTTCTGCCAGCATTGAAAACAAGGACGCGCCGTTGAGCTCCGCCCTTGCCGTGGCGAACAACCTGATCCATACTCCGAAAACATTATGCCTGTAAGGAGCCGAAAATGAGCCACCGTGTCCTGCGTCGTTCCCTCGCCCTTGTCGTGATCGCCCTCGTAGCCGCAGGCCTTGCCAGTGCCCAGTCGCCTGCGCCCCCCAGCCGAGTGGCCCTGGTCATCGGCAACGGCGCCTACCTGGCCAACGCCCTCAAGAACCCGCCCAACGATGCGGAGGATGTGGCTGCGGCGCTGAAAGATAGTGGATTCGAGGTGAGCCTCGTGAAGGACGCCAGCCTTGAAGCAATGGACAAGGCCGTGAACGACTTTGCAGCCAAGCTGAAAGGCGCGGACACAGGGCTCTTCTATTACGCGGGGCACGGTGTGGCGATTGACGGGATGAATTGGCTGATCCCGGTGAGCCCGCGCATTGACGACGCGGCCTCAGTGAAGTCGAAGGCTGTTTCAGTGGACACGGTCGTTGGCAAGATGGAGGCGACGGGGGTCCGCACGGTCCTCGTATTCCTTGATTCCTGCCGAGACAACCCCTTTCCCGGCGCGTCGCGCTCGGGCACACGGGGCCTCGCGGTCGTGGCCTCTCCCAAGACGCAGAACTCCCTTATTGCCTACGCAACAAGCCCGGGGGATGTGGCCCAGGACGGGAGCGGACGGAATGGCGTGTTCTCGGGCGCGGTCATAAAGCAGCTCCGCGAAAGCGGACTCGAGCTTGCCCAGATGATGAAGACCGTAAAGGCCGAGGTCGCCACAGCCACCGGGAACAAGCAGAACCCCCGCGTCGATGATGGCATGAAGGAAAACTTCTACTTCGTCGATCCCGCCCTCGCGGCCGCCCGAGCCCAGGCAGCCCTCGACAAGTCCAAGGCCGAGTTGGCCAGCCTCGACACGGCTTTGGCTGACCTGCAAAAGCGCATCGCCTCCTCGGGGGATGCCCAGGCTAAGCAAAAGCTCCAGGTGGAGCAGCAGCGCCAGCAGGCCCTTCAGCAGGCCAAGGCCCTGGAAGCCCAGAACCTCGCTGCTACCGCTGCCAAGCAGCAGGCTGCTGCCAAGGTTGCTGCCAAGCTGGCTACTGAAAAGGCTGCTGCCCAGGAGGCCAGCCTCAAGGCGCAGAGTGATTTGTCCAATCTTGCTGCCGCGCGGCGGGCGGAACTCGACAAGCTGGCCCAGGCAGCCGCGAGCGACAATCCGGATGTGCTCATTGATACGGTGGAGCGCTTGGAGAAAGTCCTGGCCGAGGTGGACGGGCAGTACGCGGCCGCCTTGAAGCGGAGCCTCGATGCGGCCAA
>JBMOIK010000267.1:0-6009 GCA_049317365.1 Rectinemataceae bacterium
CTCGATCGTGGTCGCAGGAAACTTCTACTCCAATGGCCTTGACCTGCAGGGGAGCGCTGCATGGAACCTGAGGGTGCCGGACAACTCTGCAGCTGCCCCTGTTTTCAACACTGGATCCGTTTCGACTGCTACCATGTGGGCATCTGCAGGAGGAACCCACGCAATCGTGTTCAATGCCTCGGTCAAGGGTGCTCAGGGGCAGGGTGGCTTCATCAATGCAGCAGCGGTTTCTCCAACGACGAATTCTGTCGAAAAAAACAATAATTGCGTGGATGTCACCGGAACCAACAACGCTAACATCGTTTTCGGAAGGCCGGAAATCAAGGTAGCCACAACCCGGTATGACGATGTGCTCGAGATCACCTTCATGGATCAGTTCGGCCTGCCGATGAAGATCGAGAATTCGCATGGTGAGATCCAGACCGCCCTCTCTTCTGTGAAGGCGGCAGACGGAGTCGAGCTAGGCGGCATCTGGTACAACTCTCATGCCACTGGAGTCAGGTTCATCGAAGCCTTCGAGGATGTCGCCTGTACCATTCCCACCACAGATGCGAAAACCCTTCTCGGGAATGATCTTTCGACCTTCTTCCTCCGGATTGACCGTTCTGACTCAGCTTTCCGCTGGAACACCGACGCCACAGGTCTGAGTGCAGGTCGGCAGGCTTCCACAGCGGTGAACGATATCGGAAGCACCGACCGCGGGCGTGCTGCGACCTCGGAGCAGCCAAGCCACCGCGACACGATTGTGGACATCTCCCTCATCAAGGGCCTTCTCAACGCCGCTGATGGAAAGACCCAGGTCAGGGCCTATGGAAGCGACTGTTACGGTGCGACGCCCTTCGCCGCATATACGGCAACACTGGACGGTACGAGGCCGGTGCTGATTGCGGTCCGGACCGGCCAGGAGACCCACCAGGGGCCCACTGCTGGCCAGCTGCCCGTCGATTCTCACAATTATTTCGAGCTCGAGTATTCCGAGGCTGTCGGGCTCGGCGACCTGGCCGCGGGTTCGAGCTACGGCAACGTACGGAGCGGAATCAGCTTCGCCTCGACGGCAGAGCATGGTGGGGACTATACGAGCGATGGTACTACTGCCGTGCTCCAGGGCTACCTTTCCCTGGCCGGGACGGTCAGCCGCGGAGCGAAGCCCAACGTCAGCGGCATTACGCCAACGCAGACGGCCAATGCCCTGTCCCGAGCTGATGTGACGCCCGAGCGGGTGAGGATACACCTTGCCGGCTGGGCAGAGGATGGAAGTTCCCTCAACTCGGCCTGGACCTGGTACTGGCCCGGATGGCTCGAGGATCTCAGCCAGCCGGCGGGGGCTGTGGTTTCCCTTGAGAACAATGCCCTGCTTGATGGTTCCGGAAATCCAGTCGAGCCCAGCGCTGGCGCGACCTCGGCGAGCAGCATCCTGTCCTGGTCCAACGGTTTCGCCTCGGCCAAGGCGCCGGTCACCATCTCGTCGGCCGAGCAGGCAGGCCAGACCTACGGAATCTGGGACATCTGGGAGCCTGCCGTGGCTCTGTCGAGGAACAAGAGCAATTGGACGGTTCTCTACGGGGAGATCGTTCCGCTCGATTTCGACAACAATACCCGAATCGATCGGCTGGAGTTCCATCTCATCGACAATGCACGCTACCCCCTGACTGCCCCCCCCGCTCTGGACGACATGACTGCACGCTGGGCTTCGATACGAGGTTGGATCGTGGACGATCAGGCTGGCGACGAGAAGGCGACGTCCTGGTTCGGGCTGCCCGATACGCGGGGAGGCGCGCGACCGGAGCGTCAGACCAGCACTGGTCCGCTTTCCGTTACGAGCCAGACCACAGGCGGAATCCGCGATTCCTCCATGACGGCTCTCGCGCTCGATTCATTCCTGGCCTGGGACGCGGCTGTCGACTCTGTCGGGAAAACCGCCACTGCTTCACATAATGCGTCTTTCAAGAGCTATGTCACTTCCCCCCTATTCCAGCCGGCAGGCTCCGTCGATGTACCGGACGATCCTTATTACGCCATCGTCCTCCGCGACACCGACACAGGCTACAACTGGACCAGCGGATCTACCCTCCATCTGCGATATGAGGCTGGTGGCGGCATTACCGACCTGGCGGGCAACAGGCTGAAGGCGATCACCGATATCATGACCGTGCAGCGTGTAGCGCCACGGTTCAGGCTCTCGCTGGCAGTGGCGGGCAGTTCCTCAAGGCTCCTGTATATGCAGTTCACCAAGGCAGTCAACATAGAACCACAGGGCATGATCGCTGGACTGACCAGCCAGACAGAGGCAGAGCTCAAGGACATTTTCAGGTTCAATCCAGTGCAAGACCTCTGGGTCACCAAGGCAGAGCAGGTAGCCGGTAGCACGACACGCAATGAGGTCATGCTCACCCTGAACCGGCAACTCTCGGCTGCGGATATCCTCGCTGTGACCTTCGGCGTCAGGAATATCGATACAAGCGATCCGGTGACCGGGGAGAAGATTCCAGGCTCCTTCATCATCGACGAGGCTGCAGCAACCCCATTGTCACCAGACGAATCGCACAGGCTCTCGGATCTCGGCCTCGGCGTCATCGAAGTGAACGCGGCGACTGATGGCGTCCACGACGTCAAGGATCCCCTCCATCCCGAGATCCAGGCAGGAACCGTCGATACGCCGACGAGTGCACTGGGCGCACTGCGGACCTTCGATGGCTCGGGCCGGCTCCTCGACCGAGACATCACTGTCTACTCCTCCCTCGATCCCATGCTCAAGGGAAAGACCAGCTATGAGAATCTGCCGGTACAGCTCGGCTATGATGTCGATCCCTCGACAACCTACGCTCCCTTCATTCCGATCACAGGCCGCGATCCAGCCATCGGTACGACCTGGCTTCCGGGCATCCTTTCAGGTTTCAACGACAAGGCGAACGCCGAAGCCCGGACCATCACACCCTTCTGGAACGGCGGCACGACCAGCCTGCTGCGCAGCTTCCGCATCCCCGGCAACGACTCGGAGGTCAAGCCCGGAGCAAATCTCGGGTTCATGTTCTCGCTCGGAGGCCTGTACTGCCTGCGCGCCACGAGCCCTGATGACCCACGGCAGTTCGACCTGTTCCGCCTGGGCATCGACGAGGTCAAGCAGCAGCGCGGCAGCGTAACCATCCAGAGCAACGTGATAGACCCGACCAAGGGCGAGCGCACGGCCATCCAGGTTGTCCTTCCCCAGGCCGGAACCCTCACAATTAACATATTCACCCTCGACGGGGACCTCGTCAAGAAGGTCTTCAACGACAGGCAGGCGGCAGGCAGCTACACCTTCTTCTGGGATGGCAGGAACCTTGCCGGGGACGCGGTTGCACGGGGAGTCTACTTTGTACGCGTCGTGGCCCAGGGCATTGACGAAATCAGGAAGGTGATGGTGGTGAGGTGAGAAGCAACCCGGGGAACCGGCTCCCCGGAGCGCCTACCAAAGATTGTTCAGGCTGAAGTGGAGTTCGGGATTGGCTATCTCGACGGTGCCGACCGTGGGCGACTTGTAGTCGAAGGGAAAGATGGAGAGTTCCAGGACAGCCGATGCGCTCGAGGTCGGGAAGTCAAGGGTACTTGAATCGTTTGTGATACGGAGTTCCAGCCTGGTCCACTGGCCGTTCGATGGCACCTCGTAAACCATATCGCTGGCAGGAATTCCCGCACCCTGCTCCGAGGTCACGGTTTGCATGATCCTGAGCGAGACGTACTGGGCTGCGAAGGGTTCGACGGCACCAGCCTCGCTGGGGAACAGCTCGCCAGGGGGTCTCCGTATCCAGAGCGTGTATTTCCAGCCGCGGCCGTGCACGAGGTCAGGGGCAGTATCCTTGGGCTTCAAGAGGAGTCGGAGCCGGTAGTCGCTGGCTATATCGGTCCTGGTGATGCGGAGATTGTCGAACCAGAAATCAAAGGGTGTTGTGGGCT
This sequence comes from Rectinemataceae bacterium, assembly GCA_049317365.1. Classification (GTDB taxonomy): domain Bacteria; phylum Spirochaetota; class Spirochaetia; order Treponematales; family Rectinemataceae; genus CAIJMU01. Next base: position 3,934 of record JBMOIK010000267.1, read on the forward strand.
TGCCAAAGACCAGGTCGGTAAAAGCCAGCGGGTTCCAGGTGAAGTCAGGGAAAACGTATTCTGCCTTGGCGGTAGTCTTGACATAGCTGGTAGCATCATAGTTGATAGTGCCCGTCGGCGCAGTTTGCCAGTAGAACTCTGCCCCTGTCCCCGACAGGAGCCTGAGCGAGTAGGTGTGGGAAACTGTTGCTCCTTTGGCTTCCGCGAGGCTTGCCAGCGCGTAGCGGAAGGCAACGGGATTCTTGCCGAGGGGCAGCCCGAAAACATGGACCATCAGGGTATTCCCCGAGATCGCATGTTCACCGGAGGCGCCGATCGTCACCGTCGGCTCGAAAGCCTTGAGATCGTTATAGTCGGTACTGGCAGGATCTTCTTTCCACTTCCACCCATTGGCTGCAAGCGCAGCAGTACTGGAATTGGCACCCTCGAAGTCTCCCCCGGTGATGAGGTTGGTCAAGCCAAGGCGGTAGGCGGGTACGTCGTGGTCGACGACGGACCCGTCTACGGCAACCAGGCTGCCCGCCGTGACGGTTCCAGCCGGCTCAAGCTTCATGTACGGATATCCTGCCGGGCTGCTGTCGTCCCGCGCGTCAGAGGCGCCCCTCCAGGCCCAGGTCCAGACAGCCGTACCTTCGAAACCGGTGGATGACAGATCCTGTTTGTCCAGGCCCGAAGCGGCGATGAAGTTGTCCGCAGGATTGCGGTACAGTGCGAAGGGATCGGAGAGCCCGAGGAGCTCCGCCAGGTTCTGGCAGGACAGGAATGTGAGGAGGGGCGCGACGACGAGGAGGCGCGTGTAGCGGCGAAAGGCCATGTATCCAGTATATCGCGCCACCGGGTCGTGCCGCCATCGAGTAAGCCTCCCTGGCCTGGCCCGCGCCCTTCATTGCCCTCCCGGCCCCACTCGTTGTATAGTGCTTCACAACACGATTGGAAGGAGAACACTCGCCTATGAAGATCCTCATGGTCTCGAGCGAGGCGGCACCTTTCGCGAAGGCTGGCGGGCTTGGCGATGCAGTTTCTGCCCTTTGCCGAGCCTTGGCCCAGGCAGGGCATGATGTCCGTCTCCTTCTACCCCGTTACTACTTCATTTCCCGCAAGGATCTGGGGACGGAAGCAGCTCCACTTGGGCTTCCCTTTCCTTCGGGAGAGGTCTGGACGGCCATCTACAAGGGCCAGCTCCCCGCTTCCAAAGTGCCCGTGTATTTCCTCGAGCACGAGGGATATTTCGGGAGGGACGGGATATATGGGACCAAGGCGGAACCCGATTTCGCCGACAATTCCGAGCGTTTTGCGCTTTTGTCCAGGGCTGCCTTCCAGCTGTGCCGGGCCCTCGACTGGTACCCTGACATCCTCCACTCGCATGATTGGCCGACTGCCCTTGTCCCCGTCTACCATCGACATCTCGAAAGGAGCGGGAGCTTTGCCCGCACTGCAAGTGTTTTCACGATTCATAATCTCGGCTACCAGGGCTCCTACCCCAGCGGGCGCTTTCCGGCCCTGGGCCTGCCTTGGGAACTTTTCAGCGCGGCCGGCTTTGATCGAGGGGGCAGCATCAACCTTCTCGCTGCCGGCCTCCTCGCCGCCGATTTCCTTACGACCGTTTCCCCGACCTACGCGCGCGAGATTCAGACCCCCGAATACGGAGCGGGCCTCGATTCCATTCTCAGGCACCGCTCCTCGAGCCTTGTAGGAATACTCAACGGGGTCGATGGGTCGGAATGGGATCCGAGCAAGGATCCCTGCATTCCAAAGCCCTTCGACTCGAAGGACTTGAGCGGGAAGGCCCTCGCCAAGGCAGCCCTCCAACGAAGCTTTGGCCTGCCCGAGGATCCGAGTATCCCGCTCGTGGGAATGGTTACCCGGCTGACGGAGCAGAAAGGCATCGGCGAACTATTCGGGCCACTGCATGGCAGCGCCTGGCGCATGTGCAACGAGATTACCCTCCAGTTTGCAGTGGTCGGTTCGGGCGAGGCCTGGTGCGAGGACGAACTCCGTTCCCTCTCCGCCTGTCTCCCCAATTTCAAGGCGCGCATAGGCTACGACAACGACCTCGCCCATCTCCTCATCGCCGGT
>JBMOIK010000268.1:0-5954 GCA_049317365.1 Rectinemataceae bacterium
CGGATAGACCCGATCGGCGCATGCTCAATCATACGGTAACTATAGTACTATTTCCGGGCATACGCAAGCGTTACGGATTCCCCATCGCGGTTGACAGTGATGGAAAGGGTCTTCGACGACGGCTGGTTGAGACTCCGGTAGAAGTCCCGGACGCTCTTCACGTCGCTGCCACCCATCGAGGTGATGATGTCCCCGGGCTTTATCCCCGCTATCGCCGCCATCGATTTGGGGATCACATTGACAACCAGCGCCCCGACAGCGCCGGAAGGCAGCTTGGACTTGTCGATGTCCTCCGAGGCAAGCGAAACGGCATCAATACCTGGGAAGACGTTGCCATCGTTGGCGGCTACCTTGGCATCACGCACCTCGATCCGTGCGGTGAGGTCCACTTTCTTTCCGTCCCGGACGACGCCGAAGGCTGCCGATTTGCCGACGGCAAGGTCGCCGACGACGCGCACGACATCGCTCTGGCCCTTGGCATCGCGCCCTTCGATCTTCACGATGAAGTCGCCGGGGAGAAGCCCTGCCTTGGCCGCAGGGCTTCCATTGAAGACATGGGCCACGAAGGCGCCTTTTTTCGGATCCACTCCAAGCTCATCCGCAGTGGCCTTGTCCGGTTCGCGGAGGGACACACCGAGCCAGCCGTACTCGATCTGTTTTTTGCTTATGAAATCGTCGATGGCTTTTTTTGCGTTGTTGATCGGGATGGAAAAACCCAGACCGACGCTTGTCCCCGTCGGCGAGGCTATCCAGGTATTGATGCCGATTACTTCGCCGTTGATATTGACCAGGGCGCCGCCTGAATTGCCCTTGTTGATCGAGGCATCGGTCTGGATGAAATCAGAGATGTTTCCCTCGGGACCGCCAGTCCTGCCGAGGGCGGAGACGATGCCGACCGTCATCGATGAGACGTACCCGAAGGGACTTCCGATCGCTATCGCCCAATCCCCGACATGGAGGGACGAGGAATCGCCGAGCGTGGCGACCTTGATATCCTTGTCCTTCGTCGTGAATTTCACGAGGGCCAGGTCTTTGCGGTCGTCATGGCCGACGAGATCGGCCTTGAACTCGCGACCATCGGAGAGCACAGCTTTTATTTCCGTCGCCGCCCCGGCGACATGGTTGTTGGTGAGCACATAGACAGCATCGCCGTCTCGTCGCACGATGATTCCCGAGCCCAATCCCTTGGACTGGAAATCCTGCTGCGGATGACTGTTGTCATCGGGCTGGCCAAAGAAGAAACGGAAGGGCTGCTGGTCGCCAGGGCTGGGCTGGGGAGCGGCGTTCTCCACCACATTCAGTTCGACGACTGTTGGCAGGACATTGTCAGCTATCGCGCGGAAGGCATCCTGGATAGCCAGGGCTGACTGCAAGGCGCCGGAGGCCGCGAGGCTTGAAAGGGGGGCCGAAGCTGAAGGCGTCTCAGCCTTAACCACCGGTCCCTTCCCTGCAGAGCATGAAAAACCCGTGAATGCCAGCCCGAAACCGAGCAGGATGCCGACAAGCACGAGGTTGAACACGAAAAAATTCCGGGAATGCAGTTTCTTGAGCATAGACATCATCATCTCCTTGGAAGGCCTTGTCGCTAAGATAACGCCAAAAGGAGCCGCAGGTTACTTGAAGGCCGGGAGGGATGCGGGAGAATGCGAGGGAAATGGCCAAACACCCTCGCGATCAAGTCGGGTCAGCCCAGGAAGTGAGGATTTCGACGCTTCCGTCGTGATTCACCGCGATCGTGTGCTCATAGTGCGCGGAGATCCGGCGATCGAGGGTGACTACAGTCCAGTCATCGTCGAGGACTTTGACATCTCCGGTTCCCAGGTTGATCATCGGCTCTATGGCCAGGACCATGCCAGGAACAATGCGAGGATTCGGGCCGCCGCCAACATAGTTGGGAACCTGGGGGTCCTCGTGGACATCGAAGCCCACCGCATGTCCGCAGTACTGGCGAACCACCCCATAACCATGGGCAAGCGCATGGCTGAAAACCGCGCGCGAAACATCATGGATGCGCGCACCAGGCTTCACCGCCGCGAGGGCCCGTTCGAGGCATTCCCTGGTAATCCTCATGAGTCGCCGCGCTTCGTCGGAGATCGCACCGACAGGGAAGGTTATGGCTGCGTCAGAATAGAATCCATCCAGGATAATTCCGCAGTCGAGTCCGACTATGTCCCCTTCCTTGAGAGGTCTTCCATCCGGAATGCCATGGATGACAACCTCGTTTGGGGACACGCAGAGGCTCGCCGGGAATCCCCCATAACCGAGGAAGGAGGGCTTGCCGCCGGCTTTTTCGATGAAGCTGCGGGCAAAGGAATCAAGAGCCTTGGGCGTCACACCGGGGCGGATCCTGGCTGGAAACTCGGCAAACAGCCTTGAAAGGAGCTCGCAGGATCTCTTGATCCCGGCAAGCTGGGCTGGGTTCTTGAGCTTCGTCACCTCGTCTCCTCGTCCATTCAGGGAGTCTTCGTTGCAAGTATCCGGGCTTCCGGGTCCTCAGGATCGGCTTCGCCGGCGGCATTCCATGCTGCCTTGGCCTTTGCCTGGTTGCCCACGGCCGCTACGAAGCGGCCGATCTGCTTGAGGACTGCACAGCGCTCACCCGGGCTTCTGGCCAGCACAAGGGCAGCTTCGTAGGCGGGGCGCGCCTCCGAGGGGGAGTGGGTCAGCTCGCTCAACAGGCCCGTGGCATAGGCCAGGGATAGGGAAGCAGTACCTTCGCCTGGAACTGTCTGGACGACTTCCTGCCTGGCAGCCTCAAAGTCCCCGGCCAGGACACGGGCCATCATCCGCCTGAACCAGGCGTCGGGGGATGTCCTGTTCATTTTTTCCGCCTCGTCCTCGAGTACGAGGAAATCCTCGTATTTGCCATGAAGGAGGAGATAGCGTAGAGCCCCGTCAAGAGCCTGTCCCGAATCGGGATGTGCCTCCACGAGCCTGATGGCTGCAGCCGCGCTCCGATCCTCGACTAGTCCTTCCTGCTTGAATTCCAGGGCCATGAGGAGCCCCAAGGGCTCGGTTGAAGCAGCCAGTGCGGCAATCTCGGGCGCTGCCAGGTCCATCCTTCCTTCGCGGAGAAAAATGGCGGCAGCATAGCGCCGTGCCGAGGGGAAGGCAGAGTGTGTCCTGGCTAGCTCCTGCGCCCCGCTGATCGCGGAAGCTGAATCAGGAGACGAGACGGCAAGGGCAGCATCCCGTTTCCAGGATGAGTCTGCGTCAGCTGGGCGTGCATGTTTCCAATACTCCACGGCCAGATCCCTGCGACCGGCTACCCATGCTGCGTCGCCGGCAAGCTGAAGGCGCTTGCCTGAGGGTGCGCGACCCAGCGCGGAAAGGACATCAGCCGGGCGACCAGCGTCCCAAAGCACCTCGAGCGGCACATGGAAACCGGCCTGCCCCGCCTTGCCCAGCCAGGTCGAGGCATCGGAGACCCTTCCCATCGCCATGGCGCGCAGTCCAGCCTCGTAGTACCAGGCTGGATCCTCCGATATCAGGGCCAGCTTCGCGGTGACTGAATCGTCGATGCCCCAGGATTCGCGGCCTAGCTTGATGACGGCCTCTGCCCAAAGATCGGCGTGGACTCCTGGATCCAGGACCTTGGGGAACAAGGCTAGGGCCTTGCCAGGCTGGTCATCGCGGAGATAGAGCCAGGCTGCTACCTGGGCCAGATTCTCGTTCGCAGGAAAAGCCTTCCGCATCCGCGTAGCGGTCTGAAGCATTCGCCCGGCATCGCCCTGGGACTCAGCCTCCGGCGCGCGCTTTGCCAGCGATATCCAGTCATCGGCACTCCTTGCCCGGGAATACAGGGCATTGAATGCCGCGGCCAGTGACGTGCCATTCTGTTCGCCGGCTGCCAGGAGGACATCGAGATCAAGAAGCCCCTGTGAAATGCCTGATGCCGCTGTTGCTCCAGAACAGGCCATCAAGGCCAGGGCTGCGAGGACAAGCAGCGCTGGAATCCCCACACGACGCGGCAATGGCATGGCCTAGCCTAGCCTGGCCTTCCTGATCCCGTCGAGGACACCGTTCACGAAGCGGTATGACTCATCGGAGCCGTACTCCTTGGCGATCTCGATCGCCTCATCGATGGTGATCTGGACCGGTATGTCCGACTGGAACAGGAGGGAGTAGGCACCCACCCGGAGGATGGCCAGCTCCACCTTCTTGAGCCTTTCGAAGGACCAGTGCTGGAGCTGTCTCGTGATTGCCTCGTCCACCGTGACGATGTTCTCGATCGTACCAGCTATGAGGAGTCGGGCGAACACGAGGTTCTCGTCCTCGAGGTTCTGAAGCTTGTCCTTCTCGAGCCAGGCGAAGCCCAGCAGTTCCCTGACGGGCGTACCCGAGGCATCCCAGGCGTACAGCGCCTGGAATGCGATGATCCGTGCCTTTCTTCGTGAGGACATCCCGTCCTCAGAAGTTCAGGTTGTCTTCGAAAAGGGTAATGGTCGCCCGCTTCCTGATGTCGGCGAAGAGCTCCTTCTGGTACTGGTCGAGGAGGGTGGCCTGCTTGGAAGCCGTGATCCGCTGCTGGAGCATCTCCATCACCGTAGTCGACTGGCCCAGATAGGAATCGGAGAGCGAGAGCTGCTTCTGGGCTATGACCTCATTTACGCGGACCACCTGCAAACCTGCCTCGTTCTCGATGACCTCGCTGATTTCACCCGCCTTCAGCTTGAAGACCTTGTCCATGACAATGGCGCCATAATTGTTCTGGTTCTGGGGGACCTTGGCCACAAAGAGGGAGGGTACGGCCTGGTATTGCGATCCGGGATCGGTGGCCTTGAGCACCATCTCGTCGAAGCGTGCCGAACCCTCCCTGGCCTGGGCCGCGACCTGCTTGAAGTTGCTCGACACCCTGGTCCGGTCCGCGCCGGAAAGCGGCCTGAGATCGACATAAATAAGCGTGATTTTTACGGAGTCGGGCTGGACGAGGCTGGCCTTGTTCAGGTCGTACTCCTTCTTGACATCATCCGAGGTGGCCATGACCTGGGCGGACTTCAGGGCCTCGGCCTTGTACTTCTGGAGGTACTTGTCGAAGAGGATGGAGGAGCGCACATAGCTGCGGACATCGAAGGGTATGCCCTGGGAAATGAAGAGTTTTCCGAGTTGCTCGTCGGAAATGGCCTGGCCAAGGCGCTGCTTGTACTCCCCGATGCGTGCATCTACCTCGGGCTCCGTCGCCGTGAGCCTGATCTCCTCGCTCGCGCAGTAGAGCATGAAGAGGTTCATGTCTACCGTTCCACCGAGAAGCTGCTTTCTTTCATCGAGGGTCAGCTTGCGGGTTGCGGCGGTTTCAAGCCTCAGGATATTGGGCTTGAACCGGGAAACTGTCAGGGTTTCAGGCTTGCTGGTCTTGGAAAGTGAATAGGTCGCGAGCTTCAAGTCCTGGGGAAGGGGCGTACCGCTCGCAGGAGCTGCCCAGGCGGCAACCGCGGCCAGTATCGATGCAAGGAACAGTAGGCTGCGTTTCATGGTGCACCTTGGGAAGAGGTATCGACGTTGCCGACTGCTACCGTTCCGGACAGGCACGGTTCCGCGACAACGCGGCCCCGTCTTTCAACACTCGATTGGCAAGGAAGATAGCAGGAAATCCGTGGCCTAGGCAAGTCAGATGGACTGGCTGCGGGCACTGCTGATCCCGGCCCGCTTCCTGAGCGCGGGCAGCCCTGCAAGGCGGGGCTCAAGTTCGGCCGCCCTCGCTATGGCCTCGATGGCTGCCTCGGTCTGATGATGGCGGATATGAACCTCTGCCTTCTTCCTCAGGATCTGGGCCAGGTCATTGCAGGGAAGCAAGAGCTCCGCTGCCTCGTCGAGGCGATCAAGGTAGTCCTCGTCGTCCAGGACTTTGGGGAGCTTCTGAAGGAGGACTGTCCTGAAGCGAAGGGCGACGACATCGAAAAAATATCGGAACCAGGGTTTTTCTGCCTCCATCTCGACCAGGCGACGATAGTGGA
>JBMOIK010000269.1:0-5878 GCA_049317365.1 Rectinemataceae bacterium
GGCGCTCGAGCGTTCGATGGCCTGGAACTGGCGGTCGACGAGGACGGCCAGGTTGCGGATCGAGCCCATGATCTGCTCGATGGCCGAGGATGACGAGGAGATGGATCCGTCGAGGCTCAGCATGTGGCCGGTGAGGTTGCTGACCGAGCCGGAGATGTCGGAGACCGATTCCGCGGAGTGGCGCGCGGAGACCTGCAGCTGCTCGGCGAGCTTGCGGTTCTTGAGCAGGAGATCGGAGACATTGACGAGGATGGTGCGGAGCTTGGCGGCAAAGGCGTTGAAGCTCCTGGCGAGGGTGGCGACCTCGTCCTTGCCGGAGACGGGCAGGGTGGTCGAGAGGTTGCCGTGGGAGCGTGCCAGGTTCTCCAGTGTGGCTGCCGTGCCCAGGAGTGGCCCGGTGAGCCTTCGGATGAAGAGCCAGCCCCCGAGTGCCGTGAAGGTCACCGAGAAGAGGGCGAGCAGCAGCAGCGCCATGAAGTCCCTGTCCTGACTGGAGGTGAAATCCCGCTCGAGCGCCGTGGTCCTCTCGGCGATCGGCTTCGACAAAGAATCGAGGAGGGAAAGGAGGTCACGGCCATAGGAGTCGAAGTCGACCATGACCGAGTCCCCTTCCTTTTTGCTGCTGGCGTAGCCGCCTATCATCCTGGTTCCCGCTGCCCAGAAATCCTGGAGCTTCCCCGAGACGCCCGAGAGCTTCGAAAGGCGCGCAGGATCGGTTTCCAGCTTCCGGAGCCGGTCGAGATCGGCCATCGCTGAGTCGTAGGAGGCCTTCCCTTCCTTGTCTGCGGCTCCGGCCGACTGGGTGAGGCTTGCATCGGTAAGGAACTGCCACAGGTTGGCAACCTGCAGCGAAAGATCAGCTATCGTGCTGCGCCGTGTTTCCATGGCATTCAGCTCGCGGAACATGGCCCGCTCGCGTCCGGCGGAACCCAGGTAGACGATCGTAAAGGCGAGGTCGAGTCCTATTACAAGCACCATGGCGAGAAGGAGCTTCGTGCGGATGCTGAACATGGGCCCTCCTAGGGTATGCCGGAAGTATCGCAGAAAGACGGGCTGAATGAAATGGCGGCTACGGAAGAATGTTCAGTCCTTCAGGTCGGCCAGGGAGGGGACGGTCAGACTGACAGTGAGGCCCTGCTTCGACAGGTCGCGTTGCATGGCGCCGCCGAGTTGCGCGATCAAGCCTTCGATCAGGGTATGGCCGTAGCCGCCCGAGGAGTCGTTCAGCCCGACGCCGTTGTCCTCGACCACGATCTCGCAGCCATTTCCTTTCTTGCTGACAGTAATCCTGATTCGACCCTTCCGGCCCACGGGAAAGGCATGCTTGAAGGCATTGGTGACCAGTTCGGTGACGATCAGGGCCAGCGGGACCGCCGCATCCAGGGCTGCAGCGATGCCGGGATCGGCGGCCACCTCGAGGTCGATCCTTTCATCCCTGGCATAGGAATCGCGGAGCAGGGCCACGAGGTCGGCGATGTAGTCCCCGAGGTCGATGAAGGACAGTGAGCGGCGCTTGTAGAGCTGCTCGTGGAGCATGCTGATGGAACGGATCTTTTCGGACGCTTCCTTGAGCACCAGGGCGGATCGTGGGTCCGCTTCCTCGAGCTCGTTTTCGCTGAGCGCGAGTATGGCCTGGACAGTCGTGAGGTTGTTCTTGACCCTGTGGTTCACTTCATGGAAGAGGAGGTCGCGGGCACTGAGTTCCGCCTCGAGCTCTCCGGTTTTCCGGGCCCTCCTGCTGAGGAAGAGGGCTCCCACCGAAACGGCGGCTGCGATCAGCGCAAGGCTTCCGGTCAGGCCCAGCTGCCAGGCCTGGCGGCGTTCCCAGTCCCGGAGTTCGCCGCTGATGTCGCGCGCTACCCGGATCCGGATTGGATGCGAGGCAAGGGCTGTTTCGGAGACGATTACCTCGCGGCCCTCCGCAAGTTCCGTGTTCCCCTCTTCTATGAACTGCCTGCCGTCCCCATCGATGATTGATACGCTGCTGGATCCCGCTTGCGGGAGGAGTCGCAGGCGGTTCGCAGAGGCGCTGCCGCTGAACAGGACGACTATGAAAGCAGTCCCTGCGCCCGTGCCGATGGGTTTGATCGCGGCGAGGATCGGAGTCCTCGCCTCTCCATAGTCTGTGACGAGATACGCGATGCCAGCTTCCAGGGCGATGCGGTCCAGCTTGTCGGGTGAAACGCCGATCTGGAATCGGGCCTGGCCTGGGGGCATGGCTACAATGCCCCCAGAGCTGTCCAGGATGAGGGCCTGGATCGCCGCAGGGAGGTGGCGAAGGAGCTGGCGAAGGTCCAAGGATGCGATGTTGCTGCTGCCGGCATCGAATTGCCCGGACTGGCCGTCGAGAATGAGGTCGTAGATGTCCAGGGTACCGTTGAGGGACTGGGCCAGCAGTTCTGATTCGAAGAGGACCTCCTTCGAGGTGTTGCTCTTGATGTCCTGGAAGGCGGCTGTTGATTCGGAGAGGTTTTTTACGCCAAGGAGGAGGATGGTAAAAAGCGCGGCTGTGCTCCCCAGGGAAAGGAGCCCCAGGCGCCGGGCCCGCAGTTTCATCGGTCTGTTTTCAGCCTCGCCAGCTGCTCCCGAAGGAGGGTCAGGATGGCTGGCGTCACTCCCAGCCGGCTCGCCATCCCGTCTTCCTGGGATATGAGCGAAATCCGTGTAGCCTCGGTCTCGGAGGGAGAGGGGACAGTCACGCGCATGCCGCGCTCGACAAGGCGGGCCCGGGCTGCCGTCTGCGCTGCTCGGGCCTCCTCGCGGGCGGGGCCGATGACCTCGTCCCAGGCCGAGGTCACCAGGCTCCGCTGGGCTGGTGAAAGGCGCTTCCAGAAAGCCGAGGACAGGAGGGGGACGTAGAAGGGATAGTACTCGTTGTCCTCGAAGGCGCTGCGGAGGCCTTGGCCGTCGAGCCCCGCCGAGTCGACGGTCTCGAAGGTCGAGAGGATGCCGTCGACGAGGCCCTTTCCGAGGTAATTGGGAAGATCGGGGGAGGGTATGGATACCGGGGAGGCTCCCAGGCTGCGGATGCGCTCCTCGTTGCCCCTTCCACCGGCCACCCGGATGGTTCGGCCCTTGATGTCGGAAATGCGGGTGATGGCTGTGCCGACCCCGAAGAGTTGCCCGTAGCCCAGATCGAGCCATCTGCCCAGCACCTTCACCTCGAGGCCCTTCTCGATGGCTCCGTTGAGGCTTGAGCCAAGGGGCCCGTCCACCAGGGCGCGCATCATTTCCGTGGGGCGGGCGTACACCGAGGGAAGCATGAGGGCGGCAGTGTCGGGGATGATCCGGTCGAACTGCCAGATCCCGGGGACGGCCATCTCGACATCGCCCCGTGCAAGGGCCGCGGCGACATCCGCGTCCCGGAAGAACCGGGCTACCGGCCTGTAGTCCACGAGGATGGTTCCCCCCGACCTGGCACTAAGGATCTCGGAGAAGCGCTGGACGGTCCGGGCCTGGAAGTGGCTTGCCACGTTTTCCACGGAGATCCTCATGAGGATGCGCTCGTCGGCAGCGGAGGGGGCAAGAATCCAGGGGAGGAGGGCGCCAGCCAATCCAAGGCAGAGGCGCAAACCATGTGACATCATATTCTCATTGTGGCCTTCCTTCATTCCTGTTGCAAGGCCAAAGCTTGACCCTTCCGGCCCGGATCATGCACTGTGACATCCGCATCACGGGCTCGCAGGGCGGTACTCGATTCCGGACGGATCCGCGGCGCCCTGGCCTGGGCGAAAGGACCTTTCCATGCTCAAACTGGCGCGTTTCCTGGCGCCCTGGAATACTGAAATAATCCTCGTTCTCCTCCTCGTCTTCGGACAGACCATCGCAGACCTCTACCTGCCGACACTGATGGCCGACATCATCGACAAGGGCGTGATGAACGGGGACACAGCCCGGATCCTGTCGACGGGAGCCCTGATGCTCCTCGTCACAGGAGCCTCGATCCTTTCCGCCATCCTGGCAAGCTGGCTCGGATCGAAGGCGAGCGCTGGCTTCGGGGCTGCCATCCGTGAAGCCATCTTCGGGCGGGTGGAGTCCTTCTCCCTCGACGAGTTCGACCGCTTTGGTGCTTCCACCCTCATCACACGGAGCACCAACGATGTCACCCAGGTCCAGACGGTAACCCTCATGGCCCTCCGCATGATGGTCGGCGCGCCGATCATGGCTGTCGGTGGACTGGTGATGGCACTGTCCAAGGACCGCTCCCTCACCTGGGTCCTCGCGGCGGTCATCCCGGTGCTCGGCATCCTCATCGCTGTGGTCTTCACCAAGGCCCTGCCCCTGTTCAGGTCCATCCAGGGCAAGATCGACCGCATCAACCTCGTCCTCCGCGAGGCCCTCACGGGTGTCCGCGTCGTCCGCGCCTTCAACCGCGAGGATCGGGAGCGCCAGCGCTTCGAGGAGGCCAATGCCGAGCTCACCACCACCTACATCAAGGTCAACCGGCTCATGGCCGTCATGATGCCCGCGATCATGTTCATCATGAGCGCGGCGAGCCTTGCCCTGCTCTGGTTCGGCATCATCCGCATCGACTCGGGCGAGATGCAGATCGGCTCCCTCATGGCCTTCATCCAGTACTCCTTCATGATCCTCATGTCCTTCATGATGTTCGCCATGATGTTCATCATGGTGCCGAGGGCCCAGGCTGCGGCGGTACGCATCGATGAAGTCCTCGGCACGGAGCCGACCATCTCCGATCCCGCGGTGCCGAAGGCTCCGGCCGCGGCCGACCGGGCGACAGTGGAGTTCCGGAACGTGACCTTCCGCTACCACGGCGCGGAGCAGGCGGCCATCGAGGGCGTCTCCTTCCGGGCCGCGCCCGGGGAGGTGACGGCCATAATCGGTTCCACCGGTTCGGGCAAGTCGACGGTCGCCAAGCTCGTCGCCCGTTTCTATGACGCTGACTCGGGGCAGGTCCTCGTGGACGGTGTCGACGTCCGGGAGATGGCCCAGGACGGGCTCCGCGCCCGCATCGGCTATGTCCCGCAGAAGCCCATCCTCTTCTCGATGTCCATTGCAGACAATGTCCGCCTCGGGACCGAGGCTGTCGACGACGCGGCGGTCCGCTCCGCCTCGGAGATCGCCCAGGCTACGGAGTTCATCGACACGACCGAGGGCGGTTTTGCCCACGAGGTGGCCCAGGGTGGGCTCGACCTCTCCGGCGGGCAGAAGCAGCGCCTCTCGATCGCCCGGGCCATCGCCCGGAAGCCGGAGATCTATCTCTTCGACGACTGCTTCTCGGCGCTCGATTTCCGCACCGATTCGCGGCTCCGCGCCCGGTTGAGGGAGGTGACGGGAAAGGCGACTGTCATCGTGGTGGCCCAGCGCGTGGGTACGGTCATGGACGCCGATCGCATCATCGTGATGGACGAGGGGCGGATCGTGGGGACAGGCACGCATCGCGAACTCCTGTCGTCCTGCCCTGTGTACCATGAGATAGCCGCCTCGCAGCTGTCGGAAGAGAGGCTGGCGTGAGCGACAATAGTTCGAAACGTTCCTCAGGAACCCCCAGCACGGGCATGGGTCCCGGCGCACGCCGTGGCGACGGCCCCGGCTTCGGCGGCCCCATGGGTCACATGGGTGCCGGAGGCCAGAAGCCCAAGGATTTCGGCGCTACGTTCAAGCGCCTCCTGGGCTACCTCCGTCCCCACGCACCGCGCCTTGTGGCTGTCGTCCTCCTGGCCATAGCCTCGATGTCCTTCCAGGTCGTGTCGCCCAAGATCCAGGGCCATGCCATGGACAAGCTCAAGGACGCCTTCATCGCCCGCATGACCCTCGACCGCATCGGGAAGCTCTCCGAGAAGGTCGGCCCCATGCTCGCGCAGTTCGGGATCACGCCCCTGGCCGAGGCCAAGGACGACGATGAGCGCGCCGCCAT
>JBMOIK010000270.1:0-5875 GCA_049317365.1 Rectinemataceae bacterium
GCCGAGGTGAGGCGTGGCTGAAAAGACCAGACTTAGGGATGTTGCAGAGGCGGCGGGTGTTTCCCTGTCGACAGCCTCTCTCGTTCTCTCGGATCAGGGAAGGATAGCCCCCGAGACACGTACGAAGGTCCTCGAAGCTGCCCTCAGGCTCGGCTACCGGCAGAAGCGAAAAAAAGAAGAGGAGCGGAGGGCCCCCGGCCGCCAGGACATCGCCATCCTCCTGGACATCGATCCCGAATGGTCCATCGTCCTCACCTTGATACGCCCCATCATCCAGGAGTTCGAGCAGACCGTAGGGTTAGCCGGGTTCAACACCATCCTCATACCCATCTCCAGGAGCGACTCGGATGGCGCAATCGCGGAAAAGGTCAGGGTCTCGGGGGCCATCGGAGTCGCCACCATCCACTTCACCTCGCCCGAATTGATACTCCTGCTCGAGGCGGCGGGGATACCTGTCGTAATTGTTATGAACTCGAGCCACCAGGACCGCTTCTATACGGTCTGCGTCGATGATTTCCAGGGCGCCTACGAGGGGGCATCCTTCCTCCTCCGCTCCGGGCACCGCACAATCGGCTTCCTTGAGTGCGAAAGGAAGGGTCTCCCCATCCTGCCCGTGGACCGCTTTTTCGGCTTCAAGAAGGCCATGGAGGAATTCTCCATCCCCTTCGACGAAGCCATGCACGGGCACCTGCCCGACACGGATGAAGAGTGCGCCACGGACTGGATCGAGGGCTACCTCCGCGCGGGCAAGGGCATGACCGCCCTCTTCGCCCTCGACGACGAACTCGCCATCAGGGTCATCACCGTGGCGGCTCGTATCGGAATCCGGGTGCCTGCAGACCTCTCCATAATCGCCCCCGGCGACATGCTCGATTACTCGCTCTGCTACGTACCGCCAATTACAACCATGCGGATAGACACCACCTACATGGGAAGGATCTCTGCCCAGATGTTGCTCAATCGCATCACGCATAATCCCCTTGAACTCCACGTACTGAAGGTCAAGCAACTCCTCGTGAAACGGGGCTCGGTCGGAAGGCCCGCCTGAAGGCCCGCCTGAAGGCCCGCCTGAAGGCCCGCCTGAAGGCCTTCTGAT
This sequence comes from Rectinemataceae bacterium, assembly GCA_049317365.1. Classification (GTDB taxonomy): domain Bacteria; phylum Spirochaetota; class Spirochaetia; order Treponematales; family Rectinemataceae; genus CAIJMU01. The sequence continues at coordinate 1,097 of JBMOIK010000270.1, forward strand.
ACTCCCCGCAGCGGACAATCCCGGTTTTGGCAGGCTGTCGGGCTTGAAACCAGAGTCTGCCTGGCAGACTGATGGCAGTTTTCAATGGAAATCTCCTATAATTTCCTTTTGCAGCCAGACTGGAAAGGCGACTATGATTGGTCCCATGAACACGAGAATGAGTTCCCGCGAGCGCGTGCGTGCCGCCTTCGAACACCGCGAACCAGATCGGGTTCCCTGCTGGTGCGGGGCATCCACCGAGTTCCTGGCAAAGGCCACGGCCAGCATGGGTCTCGACGAGGAGGCCTTCCGCCTACGGATAGGCGACGACTTCCGTAGGGTGTCTGCACCCTGGGTCGATCAGGGCCCGCCTCTGGCCGCAGGCTCGACCGGCCGCAGCCCCTTCGGTGTCGAGCGGCACGGCATTGGCTATGGCCAGGCGATCAACCACCCGCTTGCGCCCTTCGTCACCGACGGTGTCGATGAGACAGACCGCCTCCGTGCCTTCAAGGACTGGTCCTGGCCCGACCCGGCTGACGTGGACATTTCCGGCCTCCGCGCACAAGCCAGGGCCTGGGGCGGAAAGTTCGCTGTCCTCGGTGGCGACTGGTCCCCCTTCTTTCATGACGCCATCGACTTAGTCGGAATGGAAGGGCTCTATTATCTTATGTATGACGATCCCGAGGCGGCTAACTTCCTCATCGGCAAGGTGATGGATTTCTACATCGGCTCAAGCGAGCGGATCTTCGAGGAGGCGGCAGACCTCATCGACATCTTCTTCATCGGAAACGACTTCGGTTCGACAACGGGCCCGCTTTTCGGGCCAGAGATCTACGAGCGCTTCTTCTCCCCGTCCATACAGCGACTCACGCAGCTTGGCCACGCACGCGGCCTGAAAGTCATGCTCCACTGCTGCGGCGGCTACCGCCCCCTCATGCCCCTCTTGATCCGTGACGGCCTCGATGGGTTCCATGCCCTCCAGCCCAACTGCGCAGGCATGGATCCGGCCACGCTCAAGCGCGAGCTTGGTGGTCAGATCCTCCTGAACGGGGCCATAGACACACAGAATGCCCTCCTCGAGGGGGATCCAGATATCGCCAGGACGGAAACACTCCGCACACTTGCGATCATGGCGCCGGGGGGCGGCTATGTGGCAGGCCCGAGCCACGACTGGCTCCTCGAGGAGACCCCCCTCGACAATGTGCTGGCCCTCTACGACGCCGTCGCTGAGTGGAACGATGATCCGGGGAACAGTAAGCACGCATGAAAAAGCCCTACGGGTACAACGGGAAGATCGCCATCATCGATCTGCCAGATGGCGGGTTGCGAGTCCTGGAGCCGGGCGAGGACTGGTACCGTGTCCACGGAGGCGGAGGTCTCCTCGGGGCAGCCCTCCTCATGACCGAGACCAGGCCGGGACTCGACGCCCTCGGCCCTGAAAACCTCCTCATCTTCACCTCGAGCGTCGTTGCAGGGCAGCTGGCGCCCGGGCTGGCCCGCTTCAGCGTGGTCTGCAAATCCCCCCTTACCGGAGGCATTGCGGAAACGCGCTGCGAGGGGCCCTTCGGGAGCTTCCTCAAGGGTTCGGGTTTCGATGCTATCGCCGTGAGGGGCAGGGCCAATACACCTAGCTACATCCAGGTCGAAGAAGGCGGGATCCGCGTGGTCGAGGCAAAGGAACTCTGGGGTATGGACACCCTCGAGACAGCCCGGAAACTCAAGGCGTCTACCGGGCGCGAGGACGTCTCGGTGGCTGCGATCGGAGTGGCCGGAGAGACGCTCGTCCGCTATGCATCCATTGTCGTCGACGGATCCATCCAGGCCATGCGCATGGGGGTTGGTGCGGTCATGGGCTCGAAGAAGCTGAAAGCCCTCGTCCTCGTCGGCAGCTCGCTGCCCCCGCTCGCGGACGAGGAGGTGGTTGAGCGGGTCCGCCAGGCCTTCGCCCGGGACATCGAGACCAACACGCTCTGCAAGTTCCAGAAGGACGACCCGGGCTTCGCCGCCTACGCCGACCTCTCCGACGTCGAGACCGCCTACATGGGCCGCGACAACTACAGGGGCAATGTCGACCACAGCCTGCCCAGCCTGGCCCGTGGCCGCTTCCTCGAGCACTGCGTCGGCATGGTGGCCTGCCCCGGATGCCCCAACGACTGCATCAAGATCATCGATGCAGGCGACCGGGTCGATCCCGCCTCGGCCATTCACCAGGAAGTCACCGCGTCCCTCGGTCCCAATGTGGGCAACCACGACCTCGGATTGCTGCTCGAGGTCAACAAGGCCTGCAACCTCCTCGGCCTCGACCCGGTATCGACCGGCTTCTCAATCAGCTTCGCGATGGAATGCCTCGAAGCCGGCATCCTCACGAAAGCCGGGCTCGGAGGCCTCGATGTCCGCTTCGGAAACAATGCTGTCCTTTTGCCGCTAATTAATATGATATCCTCCAGGGAGGGTTTCGGGGATGTCCTGGCCGAGGGTGTGAAACGCGCCGCGGCAGGTATCGGCAGGGGCAGCGAGCGCTTCGCCCTCCACGTGAAGGGCCTCGAGATGGTCTCCTTCGAACCAAGGACCATGACCAACCTCGCCCTCGGCTACGCGACCGCTCCTGTAGGTCCACGCTACGACATCTGCGAGCACGACTGGGACTATGACGTCACGGCCGGCTGGGGCCACACCCTCGAACTCTCGCGAACCCTCGGGATCCTCGAAAGGATTCCCATGCAGTACGTGGGGCCCGACAAGGTCAGGAACTACAAGGCCCTCAACACGATCTGGAGCGCCTGTGACGCCCTCGACATCTGCGTCTTTGCAAGCGCGCCGACCAGGGCCCTCAGCCTCGACATGATGACCGACCTCGTTGCCGGGATCACGGGATGGAAGACGAGTTCATGGGAAATCATGCGATTCGGCGAGCGCCGCAATCATCTCATGCGGCTCTACAACCTCAGGGAAGGTCTTTCAGCCGACGATGACAGCCTCCCGGCCCGTTTCTTCGAGGAACCCATCGGTCACGGCCGCCTGAAGGGCTCGGTGCTCGATCGAGATTCCTTCGGCGCCGCCATCCGCAGCTACTACGCCATGATGGGCTGGGATGGGCAGGGGATTCCCCTCAAGGAGACCCTCCTCGACCAGCACCTTGAGAGCTACGCTCCGCTCTGATCTTTCGAAGCGAGGGAGCTGCTTGAGCCTCGGCCTCGGCCCGTTCCGCTTTCTGCGCCAGTACCAATTCTTGATGGTCGAGGCGCATTTTTTGTGATTGCCCCTATCAGGCTCCTGGCCTAGGCTGGATATCTACAGGAGGTTCATTCCATGCTCCACGACCCCGGCAGCTACTCCCCCCCCCTCATCATCGACGAAATCAAGCTCGGCAGGGACGAGGAGGATGTCCTCAAGTCCCTTGGAGCGGACATCGCCCGCATCTCCTCGGACCCGATAAACAAGGAGCGTGCGCGCCTGTGGACAGGAGTGAACGACCTCAAGGGTGAACGCCCCGTCGTCTGGATCAACGAGATACCCTGGCACGAGATGAACGTCGATGATGAATTGACGCTTCGCACCCGCAATCCCTGGGCCCGCGAGTTCGAGACCAGCCTCCGACGCAGCCTCTACCAGTGGAAGCACATGGCTGGCGACATGGTCGTCAATCCCTGGATCGACTGTCCCCTGGCAAGCCATTCCACCGACTTCGGCATCGTCGAGGATGTCGACATCGCGCGCACCGACTCCCAGAACGAGATCGTCTCACGTCACTTCAAGATCCAGATCAAGGAACCCGAGGACATCCTGAAAATCAAGATGCCCACGGTGACCCATGTGGAGAAGACGACGGCAGTGACCTGGGACACGATGAAGCGGCTCTTTAAGGACATCATCGAGGTACGCAAACTAGGCCAGACCCACATCTGGTTCACGCCCTGGGACTACCTCATCCGCTGGTGGGGCATCGAGGAGGCCATGATCGACATGGTCGACCGCCCCGACATGGTGCACGCCGCCTACGAGCGCATGGTCGATGCCTGGATGGTCGAGCTCGACCAGTTCGCCGAGCAGAACCTCCTGTCCCTCGACTGCGCCAACGTGCGCATCGGTTCGGGCGGCTACGGCTACACGAGCCAGCTTCCCGGCTCTCCCTTTGACCCGGCCCGGGTCGGCACGAAAAACATGTGGGGTTGCTCGAACGCGCAAATCCTCACCAGCGTCTCCCCCGAAATGCACTGGGAATTCGCCATGGAGCACGACCTCCGCTGGCTGCGTCGCTGGGGCCTCAACTACTACGGTTGCTGCGAACCCCTTGACCGGAAGATCGCCCAACTCGAGCGCCTGCCCAACCTGCGGAAGGTCTCCGCGAGCCCCTGGAACGACTGGAAGCGCCTCTTCTCAGGCCTCGGTGACCGCTATGTAGCCAGCGTAAAGCCCAACCCGGCCATATTCCTCGACGAGTCATGGAGCCCGGAAGCGGCACGGAAGACCATGACGGACATCCTGGACGTCGCTGACGCGGAGGGCTGCACGAATATAGAACTCATCATGAAGGACATCAGCACCGTGCACCGTCACCCTGAGCGTCTCTGGAAGTGGGCCGATCTTGCGATGGAGGTGGCGCGTTCGAGATAGGAGCCCTGGCTCACTCCGGCCCGATCACCGTTCCCGAGAATTCCTTGCCCGCGAGCAGGGCCTCGAGGTTTGGCAGGTCGCGTCCGGCCGCACAGACGACGCAGAGGCCGATTTCCGAGGCCCGCTTCGAGGCGATGGGATCAAAGGGAACGTTCTTGCCGGGGCTCCACTCCTCGCCCACCAGCG
>JBMOIK010000271.1:0-5853 GCA_049317365.1 Rectinemataceae bacterium
ACCACCAATCCCGAGGACGCAATCCTTATCAAGGCAGGTATGGCCAGGCATTACCCGAGAGAAAGCCTGTATCCTTGCGTCGCTTTGAGTTGTTAGGGTTTTTTTTCCCTGACTGATACCGGGAGGGTATCAGCGCCCTGCCAATATTGGATTGGACGATTCTGCCAGATTCAGTCATGTTCGTAGTGGAACTGTGGAGGTTCCGAGGGGCGAGCGAATGACGTTTTCGATGTTCGCCTCCTGTCCCTCGCCGCTCTCAACTATATAGGTCATTTCCAAAGGGCCTCCACGGCTGCTCTTTTCGATGGCTGTCACGATCAATCAGTTCGCGTCGGATTCTCGATATCGAGCCCGGAATGAGATCATCGGTCTCTGACAAGGAGTGACATTGAAGACAATGCTGTTCAGGATACCCTCCATCGATGATTACAGGGACCTGGGCGATATGGAGCGGTTGGCGACTATCAAGTCCCTGCTGGAAAAATCTGGTATGGAAGTTTTTGTAACATCTTCGGATGATCCTATCGAGCTGCTGACCATCATTGATGAAATGAAACCGGAGCTTGCCTATTCCAGCTCTGCTCGATTTCCCGACAATGGGCCCTTTGTCCACAGCATTTTCGAGGAACGGAACATAGCCTACGTCGGATCGAGGGCGAATACGCTTGACCTTTGCCTGAACAAGGCGGATCTCAAGGCACAGTGGCTTCGCGATGGCATAAATACCCCCTCCTGGAGCATCGCGTGCTTGACAGGCAAAGGCGGATATGAGTTATCCCACGCTCTCCCTGACTTCCCTGTCTTGCTCAAGCCCCTGGCCGGAGGCAATAGCATCGGCATTTCGTCTGATTCGGTTGTCATCGATCAAGCCTCGTTCGACCAAGGCATTGCCCACTATCTGACGAAACACGGAGACTGTCTTATCGAGCGATATCTCGGCCTTTTCCGGGATCGTAGAGAGTTCACGGTCTCGCTCATCGGTGATCCGCTCTACGGTATCCTGATGCCGATCGAGATAAGACTTGCTGGACATCGCGACTTTCCCCTGGTTTCAAGTGAAGACAAGGATGGCCATCGGACGATCATCGCAACACTGCCGAACGACGAACTCAGCAAGAGGATCATCGAATTCGCCTCGGATGCATTCATTTCCTCGGGTGTGAGGGACTACAGCCGTATCGACATCATCCTGGCCGGAGGGGAGATTCATGCCATCGAGATCAATGGCCAGCCGATGATACCCGATCGCTGGTTTCGGGAATGTGCGGCAAGTCAGGGTCTGGAAGACCACTACATTCCGGCGATTTTCCTGGCTGCCCTTTTGCGTACTGCAGCCAGCCGAAATACAGATGTGCAGATCCCCGACACATTGTTCAGCGGCATTCCCGAGGCTGCCCTTCGAAGGTTGGCTGCCACGGCGGCAGGATCACCGGTGAGGGCAGAAGTCGGATATGCGACACGCTGACCCCGCCACTGACCGCTTTGGATTCTTGCGGCTTCCTCCCGATGCCCATACGCTCGGCGCAACAATGGCGGCACGGGCCATCGAGGCTTGTGGATTCAGGGTCCACCATGCCGATGAGGACGTGAGGTCTGCGGCGAAAGAGCCTCTGGCAGCGGAAAACGGCAGGCGCCTGCTCGCCTGGATTCGAGGCAAGGGCATCACGATGCTTGCCCTGAGCTGGCGGCTTGATCCCGAACTCGGGTCAGAGCTCTTCGACCGTGTCTATTTTTTCCTTGACACCACCGATCTCCTTGCGCGCTACGGAGGTCCGGTACGTGCGGTGTTTTTTGCCGGCCTCCCTGCCACCTGCGACCTTATCAGGGAGCGCCATCCCGACATCAGCGGTTTGTTCAGTGGCGAGGAAGACAGTGGCGAACTACTGGACATTCTGGGAATTGCACGAAATCTCTACCCGATGGAGATGCTGCAAAGCGTTGTCTATGACGAGGCAAGGTTCGCTTTCGGCCAGGATCTGGTCCGTCGTGAAGATTTCGGCAGTATTGGCAAGATCGACCGCAGCGCTTCGCGACAATTCGGCAGGCGGGGAGACAGCCTTGCCTCGCGTCTTGTCCATGGACAGGAGCATGGGCTTCCTCCGCTCATGCGGGCGCATGCAGGACCATGGCTGCCCGACAGGAAGGAAGCGATCAAGCTATTCATCGCTTGGGCGAAAAGCCTTGGCACGGAAGGCATGCTGGATGTGCTGTCCATCGGTAGTTCACAATTAAGTCAATCGCGCTTTGGAGAGGACTGGGGAGAATCGCCGAATGGCGGTGGTGTGCCCGTGAACTCCGCCGGGGAGTATGCCGACATCTGGAATGCCGCACGACCCATGCTGGTTCGCACCTACTCAGGTGCCGGCAGTGCTGCCAGACTCGTTCCTGTCTACGAGGCCAGTCTCGACATCGCATGGCACGCGCTTTCCTTTTGGTGGTTCAGCACGCTCGATGCGCGCGGCCCCCTCGGCGTTCGGGAGAACCTCGAGGATCACTTTGCTGCCCTTCGCGCCATCGCAGCGACAGGCAAGCCTTTCGAGGCCAATGTACCTCACCATTTCGCCTTCAGGGGGACAGATGACGCGAGCTATGTCGCAACGGGCTACCTTGCGGCCTGTGCGGCCAAAAAGTCCGGAATCCGCCTCTACGTCCTCCAGGTGATGCTCCAGACACCTCGCTGGACCTGGGGTGTCCAGGATCTCGCCAAGGCACGGGCCCTTCTGGCCATGACGCGGGACCTTCAGGATGAGACCTTCACGGTTGTCCTCCAGCCGAGGGCCGGCCTCGACTACCTTTCCCGGGACACGATTCGAGCCAGGATCCAGCTGGCAGCAGCAACGGCACTGATGGACGACATCGAGCCTGGGAATTCAGGAAGCCCCTCGATCATACATGTTGTGAGCCATTCCGAGGCCAGGGGACTTGCCGACCCTCCAGTAATCGATGAAAGCATCAGGATCACCAGGATGGCTCTCGACAAATGGCGAGAAGCACGCACGAAGGGTGAGGTCCCCGACATGGGATTCGATGCCGAAGCCCGCGAGCGAACACGGAACCTCCTTGCCGATGCACGCGCCCTCGTAGCGGGCATGGAGAGCGCCATTGCCGATCTTTACACGCCAGAGGGATTCCACCTGGCCCTGGCTGCTGGTTTTTTTCCTCTGCCCTGGCTTGCCGAACAGCGGGACATCTATCCGAATGCGGCCGCAGGCCTCACGGCGTTTTCCGACGGGGGCATGAAATCAATCAGTGAGGATGGCAAGCCCCAGGCGATGACGGAACGTCTTGCGCGCGCTTCCGAGGCACTCCGCCTGATCACGGGCGCCAAGGGAGGAGTGCGGTGAAGAAGCGACGAAAGGAAGTTGTCCAGGAAAGCGCCGAAGCTCGTTCGGTCTACTGTGTGGTAGGTGCCGGCAACGGTGGCATGGCCATGGCAGCCCACCTCGGGGTCATGGGCTTCCGGGTGCGGTTGTTCAATCGAACAGACGAACACCTCGAGGGTGTCCGCTGGCATGGTGGCATCAAAGTGGAGGGGGAGGTCGAGGGCTTCGGTCCTGTCGAGCTCGCTACCTCGTCGATGGAGGAAGCGCTCGAGGGTGTCGATATCGCCATGGTCGTCACACCTTCGACAGCGCACCGCGGGCTCGCGAGCCTGATGGCTCCACATCTTCGTGACAAGCAGATCGTTGTCCTGAATCCAGGACGGACAGGGGGTGCCCTCGAGTTCCTCAAGCAGATCCGCGAGGACGGCCTGATAGGAAAACCCATCATCGCGGAGGTACAGACCTTCCTCTATGCATCACGCGCTCTTTCAAGGTACGAAGCGAAGATATTCAGGATCAAGAACGAGGTTCCCCTGGCCGCCCTTCCAGCCCACCAGACGGCCGAGGTCCTCAGGCGTCTCGAACCGGCCTTCCCCTGGTTTTCGCCGGGGGGGGATGTCCTGTCCACAAGCCTCGAGAACATCGGCGCGGTGTTCCATCCGGCACTCACCATCCTCAATGGCGGCTGGATCGAGGCAACGCATGGAGACTTCGACTACTACTCGGATGGGATCACGCCATCGGTTGCCCTCGTCCTCGAACGCATCGATGCCGAACGGCTGCACGTCGCCCGCCTTTTAGGTGTCAGGTCGGTGTCCTCACGCGAGTGGCTCTACCAGAGCTACGACTCCCATGGGGACGACCTCTGTGAAGCCATCAAAAACACCGAGGCCTACAGGGGAATCCGCGCACCAGTCAATCTCCAGCACAGGTACATCTGGGAGGATGTTCCGATGAGCCTCGTCCCCCTGTCCTCCCTCGGGAAAGCGCTCGGTGCCCCGACGCCTACGATCGACCTGATCATAGAACTCGCTTCCATTCTCCACGGTCGCGACTATCGTGCCGAGGGGCGCACGATCGAGAGTCTTGGCCTCGCCGGACTGACGGTGAAGGAAATCCGCAAACTCGTAGACGAGGAAGCCTGATCTTTCCCAAGGAGCACTGAACATGGAAATCCTTATTCAGACAATCACCGCTCTATGGCTGAGCATCCCTCCGGCCGCGCAGGCTGTACTGATAGTCCTAATTGGATGGATCGCCGCGTTAATTGCAAGGTGGATCTTCTCCGGTCTGTTGTCGCGCCTTGGCTTCAACCGCTTCTGCGACCGGGCAGGACTCAGCAAGTTCCTTTTGACCGGCAATGTCTCCTACAAGCCGTCGAAGTTCCTCGGTGTCATTGTGTATTGGCTTATCCTGTTGCAGGTCTTCATCCTTGCGGCTAGGAGCCTCGACATCGGCCTCGTCAAATCGGTAGCGGACACAATCGCCCGGTTCCTGCCCTCATTCATCGCCTTCGTCCTCATTTCCATCACCGGACTTGTCATTGCGTCTTTCCTGGGCAATTTCACCTTGACGATCGCGAAGAATGCCGGGATGCACGGAGCCCGGATGATTTCCCGCGCGGTGAAATATGCCGTGATCGCAGTATCCCTCGTGTCTGCGCTCCGCCAGCTTGGCATAGCGGCAGGGGTGCTCGAGAATGTGGTCTCGATCAGCTTTGCCGCCCTGGCCTTCGGAGCGGCCCTGGCATTCGGGTTGGGATGCAAGGATCTCGCGAAGGCTGCGATGGAGAAATTCCTCAGGAATCTGCGTGAGAGCGAGAGGGAAGCGGTGGGAAAGGATATGGAAGGCTAGTGTTCATCCATGACTGGCGGCTTCTGACTTGAACGGACCAGTCACTGCGAAGGATCAATGCGTATCGTATTTGTTTTATGCCTGGATATGCCGCATCGATAGACCAATGCGGCGGGATTTGTTGTAATGCCAAGGAGGCACTGTATGGGAAAGGTCAGATTTTTTGTGGTTGTCCTGAGCATTTTCATTCTGGCGACCTGCGCCACGCCACCTAGGGAGTCAGCTCCAGAAGATCCGCACAAGGGAGAGCTGCAAGGGCAAGTGGATGGCTTCCAGAAATCAGTCGCAGAAAAGGACGCCACCATCCTTCAGTTGCAGGGGCAAGTGGATAGCCTTCAGAAAACAGTTCCTGAAAGGGATGCCACCATCCTGCAGTTGCAAGGACAGATCGCGGGCTTCCGGAATCAAGGGACTGCGGAGGGCACGACCAGCCCACGGCCGCAGGATGACACTATCAAAGCTGGAAACTCCCAGAACGCGGAAACCAGAAGTGATGTGGTTCTCGAACCGCTGCAGTACCATAAAAATGGTTCCGATGAACGCGTCACGGCGACAAGCGCACGGGCAGGACAGGTACAGGCGGAGCTGGATGCGCTCAGGAAGAGTGCTGCGGTCAAGGATTCGGAACTGGGCGTACTCAATGCGAAGCTTGCAGCCTTGGGCGCTGCAAACGATG